>CABSHY010000148.1 GCA_902477615.1 uncultured Sutterella sp. | reverse complement strand
TCAAGTCCCTTCTTATATTCTTCCCCACTTCCATCAATTAACGGGAGTAGTTTTTGCGCTACAGCAAAATCGATCGCTGTCATATATGGCAATTGATGCGTATCACTAAACAATCGACTTCCTGCAATAACGTGTCGTGTTACTGCCGACTTAATTCGAGGCGATATATTCGTTTGAAGCTCGTCAAAAGAACTAAAGATATAGTCGAGGGTTTCGCTGGCTCGATCATTCAATGGCTGATAGGCATTAAACAGTTCGAGCATCGACTGCCAAGAGACAATCCCTTTTGCAGGAGATAATGCAGCATCGGACTGATGAATATCCCAATCTGCCTCAGGCAGAGTAATAACAGAAGCTCTGTCAATTAGGCGCGGGGATAGTCGCTCTGTTGTATGGTCGTTATTAATTGTTGCGACAAAGCGTAAGGTATCGGGCACCAAATAGTGTGATTTATCTCCCAACGAAATTGAACTCATTCGGTTACGAGAATCACAAATATTCATAAAATCTGCCCAATAATATTCCATTGGACTTAGGTTAGCCTCGTCTAAAAGCATCATAAAGGGAAGATTATCGATTTTTGCTTTCTTTTCCGCATCCAATTGTTTAAATGCTTCGTAGCGACGGACATCAAGGCTTTCAAATGTCTTTGTTAAGGGATTCCAATATCCAACAAAGTCGCGCTTTGAAGTCCAACCTCGCTCAACAGAAATGGGCAAATATCGATCCATTGCACGAATGTTTTGCTCTTGAGCCAACTGAGACACAACATCAAGTCCAAGCGCATTGGCCATAATATTGCAAATGGATGTTTTACCTGACCCAGGCGCACCGGAAAAGACAGTTAAAAAGTTTTGTGTTGTTGTAAGGAACAAATTTAAAACAGTATCTTGATCATATTTACGATATTGTTGAACTCGTTCTGTTAAGTAATTTGCAAGTTCTTTTCCTTTGTGCGGTAATACAGGTAACTTGTCTAAGTTTGTTGCTCCAGATGTAATCTGTTTATTGGCCTCGTCGCTCGCCCATTGAGAGGCTGCATCGAGCATCTTTGAAGCGATGAAACCATCAAATGCGTACTGCTTTGCATTTTTGACGCTGGTTTGCAAATAGTCTTCAATCTCCTCAGCTTCTTGCTTAAGAGCGACATTGCGAGCTAAAAGTTTTTTATTATCGTTTTCTAAACGATCCCTTTCCTTAGACTTAAGGTTTTCTAATTCTTTGCGTTTCGATTCAATTTCTTTTGTTAACCGAGAATTCTCTTCAGTCAAAGATTTGTTTTCACGATCGGATTCTGCCAAACGTGCTTGGATTGTTTTATCTAATTGTTCTTTTTGTAAAGTTAAATCATTAACTTTATTTAAAACTGTTCGGTATGACTCCAACCTACGCAAATGATCCGGATTATCTAAAACCGTTTGAACCACTGCATCAAGCAAATCTTGATTCGCATTTTCCGCATCAAAGGAACGAGCTACTAAACTCGATAATGATTTGTAGAATCTTTCATTTGTATTTGCCGTAGTCAACAATGCTAAAACACGCTCACATCGTTCCTTACGAACCAGTTCATCCTGGGTGAAAAAGTCGAAAGAGTGAACGTTGTTTTGTGCCCAATCCAACATATTTTGACGAGCAAGTGAATCCGTAGAAACTAATTTTGATATTTCCTCTAAAAGTTTTTCATGAGACCAAGCGTCATATCGCAAACGTTTTAGCTGATCTACAACAATAAACTCAACACTTTCAGGATTTGACTGTTCTCCATCCCAACAAAATTGAGTAAATCGATAGGGACTCGTGTTCTCCGGAAGTTCATACCCGTCAATGATCCCTTGATTTTGTACCAACTTCACATTGACATAGAGCATGTTGTTTCGGTTAGCGGAAAGCGTAAACGGGCCAAACAAATGAGTATCGACTTTCAATAAAACCGGAATGCGACCTAAATGCAAGAAGCTGTTATCACCTAGTGGTGAAACATAGATTGTTGAATTGGAAAAATCGATTGATTCTTCACCGCTCGGAGTCACAACAATGTAACCGAAAAAGTCTTCAGCCTTATGAAAACGTTTTTCGTTTATTAATGTCTCTAAATCCAACCGCTTTGTATAGTCCGTACGGACAGCTCCGATTGTTGTATCAAAATTATCCGTTAAGTCATTCTTGTCGAAATCAAGGACATAAAATGCGCCTTCGGACAAACGAGCACCATTTAATGAAGCTAAGTTCACTGCTCCATATTTTGGAAAATCGGTATTCGCATCCACTGCACGAATTGGATAAAAAGCTTTCCCTATAAATTCACCGGTAATGTGGAAATTCCAGTAATTACCCATTCGACGAACATAACCTAAATATCGATTTTTATTTGATTCGAGTGTAGGAAACGATTGGGGTTCTTCGCTAAATGAGAACTCTCGACGAACTTCGTCCAATTTAGGCAAATTTAACTGAGTGGAGATAAGCGACTTTAGCTCTTCAATGTCAATATTTTCTCCGCTAACACCCCTCTGTTTGAGGTCTTTTTCTGCATCCTCACTCCCCGAAATCAGAGTAGGAGTAGTGTCACTGAGAGCCAATTTTTCAACAGCTGTCGTTTGATTTTCCTCTGTTGTTGAAATTTCTCCGTCACTTACACCAGACTCAGAAATTTCTTCCTCTGTTGTCAGATCTACTCGTGCAGGCATTTCCTCTTTATGTTGTTCAGGATTCTTTTTTATTTTCTTTTTATCTTTGGCTCGTACAACAAAGGTAGGTGTTGAAAACGATTCAATCGCTTTTCCACAAAACTCATCTTGTTTACAAAGTTCAAGAATTTTCCGTAGTTCTTCATCTTCATCCAATCCATTTCTGATGGCATTGGCCCAAACATAAGAAACCACTAATAACGGAAGCACCGGAAAATCGGCTTCTTTATCTAACGCCTTTAATTCATTGAAAAAATTAGAATCTGATAGCTCAAATGGTTTATCCTGGGGAATTTTTTCCCATAGGAATTTATCCAGTTCCTCAATTTCCCAGACAGACAACAAACCCAGTACAAAATCATTTCTTATGGGAGATGGAGCTGCTCCTAACAAATTAGAAATTACTGCTCTCAAATTACCATTTTGTTTTATTGAAATTTTTAAGGGACAATCATTGAATAATTTACTCTTTGTCCGCTTTTTATATTGTTGACAAAACTGAAGAATATATTTATCAAAATGCGGAAATAAAACTCTTTTGAAAATCTCGATGCAATTTTTTTTGGTCATATGAATCTCCCGACGTATTCCAATAATTCTAATCCAACTCATCATATGTAACATTGAAAAATCTGAATTAAAATTATGAATTAATCTAATAACTTTGTTATCTACATTTCGCAAAAATGGCTTGATTCAAACTGATTGGAACTGCTCTCAAAACCAGAGTGTTTGCAACAAAAGTCGCTTATAACACTGACCTCATCAATCCATATGGTCTGGATAAGAACTGCGGCTGGGCGCTTAACGAGTGATTATCGATACAGTCTACAATTTACCGTAGATTGAGGCAAACCGAGAGCAAAAATAAAAGCTACCGCACAAGTTATCCTTGAAGACCGATCGCCTTACCCTGATTGTCCTTTGGCCGATCTTTATGACGACTTAACGATGCCGCCAGAGTTACGTAAGGCTCACAAAGCGAACGACAAAGCCGTGATGGAAACCTACAGTTCTGCGTCCGATATATCTGAAGACATCGTCACCGAACCCTTCAAACTTTATGAAAAGAAGGTTGAAGAGACTGAATTAAAGGTGAAGGCAGGCTCGAAAGAAAGCGGAAGCAGTTGCCAAACTTGCAGCTAAAGAACCAAAGCCTGATAGATATATCAATAAATAAGTTTT
>CABSHY010000147.1 GCA_902477615.1 uncultured Sutterella sp. | reverse complement strand
GGGTCACCTTTTCATAAATACCCGGCAACGAAAGACAACCCTCTTCTCCTAATTCCATTTCTTCACTTTTAGCGACAATTTCGGGATTAACGAGCGTTAAGAGGCTGTCTTTATTTTCGCTGACATCAACTACAACAAGACGAATGCTGTGACCCACTTGAGGAGCGGCCAATCCGACCCCAGGTGCCTCGTACATGGTTTGAGCCATATCCTTTGCCAACGCAACAATATCCTCGGTAATTTCACCGATGGGCTGACAAACCGTTTCAAGAACGGGGTTGGGAAATTGCACAATAGGCAAGGTAGTCACGTCAAGTGCTCCAAAAAATAAAATGAATTGAAAGGAAAATTTTACCAAGAATTGCGGATTCCATTTTGTAATCAGACGTACAATGAGGACAAAGGTCGTGAGGGATTATGAATAAGGAACAACAGCGAGATTGGTTACGTTTAGTGTTGACGCCTGAATTAACTAGTATTGAGGCTCAGCAATTATTAACGCATATCGGTCTGCCTGAGGAAATTTTCAGCGCAAGTTTTCAACAATTGAGAGCCATTGTGGGTGAATCGCTTGCGTTGCGACTTCGACATGCTCCAAGTTTGGAAGTAGAGCGGACGATTGAAGAGGTGTTGCAATGGCTTGAGCGAACCCCTAATGCACGCATGATGACTTTGGAAGATGTTGATTATCCCCAATCATTGTTAGTAAGCGGTTTGGCGCCCATTGTCTTTTTTGCGATTGGCAATCTCTCTTTATTGTCTCGACCGACCATTTCTTTAATAGGCAGTTCTCACCCGACAACAGAGGCAAGTGAATTAACTCAATCGTGGGCTAAACGGTTGTGTGAAGAGGCGGAGGTTACAATTGTTCAAACCGATAAACAAGGCATTGAGCAAGATGCGCTGGTATCGGTTGCAAGGTCGCACCCCGATTGTTTGATTTGGCTCAGTTCGACGCCGTTAGCCAATCCCCTAATAGAAAAGAAACGAGACTTTGTTGCTAATAAGGGACTGATCATTAGTACTGTACTGCCCGTTAAAGAGACGTTTGAAGAAAGTGACCTGCAGGGGATTGAACGCTTGTGGATGGCAGCGGTGAACAACTTTGTTGTTATCCAAGCCAGTCAACGATCGAAAGTTTTATCATTGATGCGCGAGGCCGGAGATTTAGGTCGAGAGGTGATGGCGGTGCCCGGCTCGATTCATCACCCGTTAAGTAAAGGATGTCATCAATTAATCAAGCAAGGCGCCTCTTTAGTTGAAGGGACGGATGACATTTTGAAAAATATGAAATTAAAAAATCTATAAAGAAAATTTGCAAAAGTACCCCCATTTGTTGCTACTCTAAAAAAAGCATTTTGTTGAGACATTGCAGAATTAGGATTTTGTCATGAGTGAAAAGTTGCTCGTTATTGCTGAAAAACCTTCCGTTGCGTCGGATATTGCAAAGGCCTTGGGTGGCATGCAACGTGAGAAGGATTTTTTCGAGAGTGACCAGTATGTGGTCAGCTCGGCGGTCGGTCATTTGTTGGAATTGACCGTTCCAGAAAAATACGATGTTAAAAGAGGTAAGTGGACGTTTACGCACTTACCGATGATTCCCCCGTCTTTTGATTTAAAGCCGATTAAAAAGACGGAGGACAAATTAAAGGTTTTAAAACGTTTGCTTAAGCGTACCGATATTGTCGGCGTGATCAATGCATGCGACGCCGGGCGTGAAGGGGAATTGATTTTCCGCTACATCATGCAAGCCGCTAAATGCAAAAAACCGATCCAACGTCTTTGGTTGCAATCCATGACGCCGGCTTCTATTGTCCAAGCCTTCAAGAATTTGAGAAGCGATGCTGAGATGCAAAATTTGTCAGATGCAGCTCGTTCTCGCTCAGAGGCTGACTGGTTGGTTGGGATTAATGGCACTCGCGCCATGACGGCGTTCAATAGCAAGGATGGTGGCTTTTTCTTGACCACTGTCGGTCGTGTTCAAACACCGACCTTGGCAATTGTTGTTGAACGCGAAGAAAAAATTGCTTCTTTTGTAAGCCAAAAGTATTGGGAAGTTCTCGCCGATGTTCAGGCAAAGGCCGGCCAATACCAAGCCCAATGGTTTGATCCGACTTTTAAGAAAAGCGAAGATCATCCTCATTTGAAGGCTGAACGCATTTGGGACAAAAAAGAAGCTTTGGCCTTATGTGATCGCCTTAATGGACAATCTGCAACCGTCGAAGAAACGGCAAAGCGCACAACGCAACTTTCTCCGCTTCTTTTTGACTTAACCAGTTTGCAAAGAGAGGCCAATAATCGTTTTGGTTTTTCCGCTAAAACGACATTGGCAGCCGCTCAAGCCTTGTATGAAAAACACAAAGTGTTGACGTACCCGAGAACGGACGCTCGTGCTTTGCCAGAAGACTATGCATCGACCGTGGTCTCGACGCTTGAGGCGCTCAAAGAGACGAATCGCTACTTCAGTGGCGCCGATCAAATCCTTAAAAATCATTGGGTTAAACCGACAAAGCGTGTTTTTGATAATTCCAAGATTTCAGATCACTTTGCCATTATTCCGACCTCTCAACAGCCGAAGAAATTGTCAGAGGTTGAAGAGAAAATCTATGACTTGGTGGTTAAGCGCTTCATGGCCGTGTTCTACCCGGCTGCTGAGTATGACGTAACGACTCGAATTACGACGGTCGGCAAAGAAAAACTTAAAACCGAAGGTAAGGTTTTGGTCAAAGCCGGTTGGTTGTCTGTTTATGGTCGAGATGTTGAAAAGAGTGAAACCTTAGTGCCGGTTGAAAAGGGTGAGAAGGTGGCAGTTGTGTCTGCTCAAGCAGAAGAAAAAGCCACTAAGGCTCCGCCGCGCTATACCGAAGCTACGCTTTTGTCAGCTATGGAAGGTGCAGGCAAACTTGTTGAAGAAGAGGGATTGCGCGAAGCCATGGCCGGTAAAGGTCTCGGAACGCCAGCAACGCGTGCCGCCATCATCGAAGGTTTGTTGTTACAAAACTATTTGGTGCGTGATGGGCGCGATCTAAAGCCTACGTTTAAGGCTCGCCAGCTCTTTGTTTTACTCAAGGGGTTGGGTGTTTCGGAATTATCTGAACCGGAATTGACCGGTGAATGGGAATACAAGCTTGCTCAAATCGAACAAGGGAAATTGACGCGAGATACCTTCATGAAGGATATTCGTCAAATGACAGAGACCATTGTTGATGCTGCCAAGCGTTATGAAGGTGACACGGTTCCTCTTGAAAACCCCGCGCATTTGAAGACGCCTTGTCCGAAATGTGGCTCTGAAATTGTGGAAAACTATCGTCGTTTTGCCTGTACGAAGTGTGACTTTAGTCTCACGAAGCATCCAGGCGGTCGTACGTTTGAAGTGGCCGAAGTTGAAGAGCTTTTAAAGAACCGAGCCATTGGTCCCTTGGATGGTTTCATCAGCAAGATGGGACGTCCCTTTGCTGCCATTTTGAAAATTACGGATGACTTTAAGTTGGAATTCGATTTCGGTCAAAAGGAAGAAGAGTCTGACGAACCTTTGGACAAGTCCCAATTTGAAGCAATCGGCACGTGTCCTAAGTGTGGCTCGGCTGTATTGAATACGCCCAAGGGCTACATCTGCGAAAAAACCTTAGAAAAGACGTGTGACTTCCGAATCGGGCGCATTATTTTGCAACAAAGTATTGATCCCGAACAGGTTCAAAAAATCTTGACCGAAGGTAAGAGTGATGAGTTAACGGGCTTTGTCTCTAATCGTACGAAGCGCAAATTCTCGGCTCAATTGGTGATGGGTAAAGACGGATCAATTGGTTTTGAGTTTACTCAGAAGCGACCGACAACCAAAGCCAAAAAGACGAGTAAGACGAAAAAGTCCGAATAAAGAGTATCGAGTAGGCGGA
>CABSHY010000146.1 GCA_902477615.1 uncultured Sutterella sp. | reverse complement strand
TAACCCGTTTGAATTTTAAAATTTAACCCTTGACAAACGGGAGTGATCCATAGATTGATTCGAGGGTAATTCACCAAGAGATATGAATACAAATGACTATAGACGCTTCGGGGGCATTTCTCGACTCTTCGGGCGCGATAATTTTGAAAAACTCCAAAACGCTCATGTTTGTATCGTGGGGGTGGGTGGCGTAGGCAGCTGGGCGGTTGAAGCCATGGCTCGTACGGCTATCGGTCGTATCACGATTGTTGATGGCGATACGGTGGCCGAAAGCAACACCAACCGACAATCTCACGCAATGGATGGCAACTATGGATTAAAGAAAGTTGACGTGTTGGCTCAACGCATCAAAGCCATTAATCCTGCGGTTGAAGTGGTTGCTTGTGACACGTTTGTCGATGAAACGAATTTTGACGAGGTGATCGGTCGTCCTGACATGGTTTTGGATTGCATTGATTCTTTGAAAGCGAAAGCGCAGTTAATCGCTTGGGCAAAGAAAAATGACATTGCCTTGATCGTGAGTGCAGGGGCCGGTGGCCGAGTGGATGCAACGCGTGTGAAAGTCGATGACTTGGCTCGTGTTTCAGGAGACGGTTTAGTCTCAGCTTTGCGCACTAACCTTCGCAAACATTACGGTTTCCCCAAAGGTAGCGCTCAGAGCAAAAGTACCAAATTTGGTTTCCCCTGCGTTTATAGCGATGAACCAGTTTTGCCCAGTCAAGACGGTGAGGATGGTTTTGGTGTCTTTGTGGGAGTGACGGCGGTTTTTGGCATGACCATGGCATCGCTGGCAGTGAGGGCTTTGCTAGAAAAATAGGGGTCTTTACCAAGAATTGCTTAGCGTGACAAAAAACCTTGATAAATGTCAGAGATTTCTTGCCCAATTTATACAAAAAAGTCCTAAACTAAAATAAAAGAACACTTTTTCCGGAGTGACTATGTATAAAAAGATTCTTGTGCCGATTGATGGTAGTGAACTCTCTTACCAAGCTGTTGAAGGCGCTGCCAAGTTTGCAGCACCGATGAAAGCAAAGATTGTGCTTTTGACCGTGATTGAACCCTATTCTTATACGAATTTAAGTGAATATCGCCCGGAAAGCATTACGCAATATGACCAACGAGTTAAAGACCAAGCAATGGATCGCTTGGAACAAGCTCGTGATATTTTGGAAAAGACCGGTGTTGAAGTTACACCTTGCTCGAAGAAGTCCTTCTCGCCCTCTGAAGCGATTATGGAGGTGAGCGAAGAGCTCGGTTGTGATTTGATCTTTATGGCTAGCCACGGTCGTAAGGGTTTGGCCGCTGTGTTGTTGGGCAGTGAAACGCAAAAAGTGTTGACGCACTCAAAGTTGCCGGTGGTGGTTTTCCGCTAAGAATCTGTTAGCTTCCTAGCATTTGAATTGAGGGATGTACTGTTGTACGTCCCTTTTTTCGTCCTTGTCAGATTGGATGGTCAGAATAATCGTGGGTAAATCGAATGGAATCGAATGGAAAATCGTATAAAACTGTAGAAAATAATGTAGCGGCCTTTGATAAGGACGGTAACCAAATCGGTATTGTGTTTGAAACGGCTTCGGCTTTTGAAACACCTTTGTGCATGGAAGAGTTGGTGGAGTGGACGAATCTGCGTCTTCAAGGTCAGCGTTTACCGGCATTGGTCGTGATTGGGATGTTCATTGTCTCTTTCTTGGCTATTCACCCGTTTCAAGACGGCAATGGTCGATTGTCTCGTGCACTAACGATATTGTTGCTCATGCGCGCCACTCAGAAGACTTTACAAACTTCTGAGAACAATTGAAATATTTGGTTAATTTTCTTCTTGAAGACTTTAGTCAAGCAGATTCGGAACTTGAAGGGCAAAGTGGAGAGTGAGCATCTCTTAAGAACAATGCCAGAAATTTCTCTTCGAATCATTGAGCAAATTCAGGCTAATGGTGCAATGAGCATTACCGACTTGGAAAACGCTGCTAAAGGTCAACAAATACACGTTGCGAGACCATTTAAAGCGTTTGACAGTAGAGGGCTATTTGATTCGAGTGGGCTCGGGTCGTGCCACAAAATACAACTTAAAAGCATTCAATTAGATCGATATCAAATCAAAAAGCTACGATCTAACAACAATCAATATGACCGATTGTTGTTAGATCAAGCATTAGTTTTTCAATTTTGTCTTTTCAAGTACCTTTTTCGCTTTTTCAACACCCTCAATCCACAAACTGTGTCGGTGCAACACATAGCGAGCTTTGACTCTCCCGTTAAACATGGCGGGTATTAACTCTCGATTAGCTTTGAAAATAAATGCCGCCATGTGACCGATAAAAAGTACGATCGTTAAGAACATGCCGAGGTTATGCAATTGCGCGAGCCAAAAAAGTGCAGGATCGGGGAGGTCAATGCCAGCTAAGTTTTTTCCTGCTTTTAGAAGTCCCGTCACAATCACTAAGGCAAAAACAACAGCAAACCCCGCCCATGCCAAGCGTTGCTCAGGCAAGTATTTCTCTGACGGCGGTTCTTCTTGTCCTGTCAACAAAGCTTTGATAATCGCAACACTTTTAACCAAATCACCTTTTTTCGGAACGATGTCAAACTGCGCATCCAACGCATGAATCGTTACGTGGAAAACACACAAAAAGGTAAAAATTAGACCAAAGATGTAGTGCCAGGTTAATGTTGTGAAATAGTCTGCCGTCCACGGAGCCATAAGCGTTAAGCCGTAGCGTTTGGCCACAGGCATTTGCAAAATCCCCGTGGCAATGAGGCCGAAGCAGGAAAGTGCAATTCCCCAATGTACTAAACGATTTCTCAGACTTTGACGAAGAATGGTCATGGTCTATTCCTCCTTGTCCGAAGAATTCGCTTTTGACGTCAACTTTTTGCGTTGTCGCAAAAGATAGGCAACGCCGACTGCCGCAAGGGGAGCGGCTAAAGTGGCTTTGGCCCAACCCGAAGACGCTTGAAGTTTGGGCTCCGTTTCTTGGAAGCCGGCTCGTCCGTTGTTTTTCTTATCAATGCCTGATTGAGCCAACGATTTTTGAAGTGTCTCAAAAGGAACGGAAGAGATATACCACGTGGCCGTGCCGCCATTTTCCTTTTGTCCGTAGATATAGCGACCGTCTGCCATTTTTTGGATTTCTTTTTCAATCACCTTTAACGGAGCAAAAATCATTGCTCCTTTCGGGCAGGCTTGAGCGCACGCCGGTGTCTCTCCCTTTTGCAAACGATCGGCGCAAAAGTCGCACTTGTACATCACGCCGCCTCCGGCAAATTTGGGCGCAATGTCAAGGTAAAGGCCAACGCCCGCTTGACGTTGCGGCACTTCCCACGGGCAGACATCGCGACACTTTGCACCACCAAAACAAACATTGGGATTGATGCCCACAGCGCCTTGCTCAGACTTATCAATGGCGCCAAAGGGGCAGATTTTTCGACAAGGAGCGTCAAAGCAATGCATGCAACGGCGCGGTGCGTAAACCGTGCGGTTGCCGACTTGAATCGTCTCGACGTAGAGCCAGTTGTAGGGCGTTAAACGATCAATACGATTTCGGTCATCGGAGAAGTCCTCAAACTTTTTCTGAGGCCAATAAGGTTTAAGCGGCTTTTGAGGTTCGGGGAATTTCGTTTGGTTTTTCTCTTGACACGCCTTTACGCACGCCGGAATCGGGTGACCGGAACAACCGTCACAGCGATCCAAATCAATGACACTCACCCACTGGTCATTTACGGGTGATTGGGCATGAGTTTGAGTGGTGGTCGCAGCCAAGGAAGTAAAAACTGCACTTTTGAGGAAGGTTCGTCGATCGGTCACAAAACCTCCGGAAATAATTTATGAGTAATAGTTCCTATTATAGGGGGGATTGGCTGACAATTGTTAAAGAGGGGGTGTGAAGAAGTCTTGGTTTCTATGGCAC
>CABSHY010000145.1 GCA_902477615.1 uncultured Sutterella sp. | reverse complement strand
ACCACGAATTTCCGTGTATTGCAAACCGACTTCCACGCCTTCATCAAAGTCCGTTTCCGGTCGAATGATCAAAGCGCTGTCGTCATAATCACCAAAAGCCTCTTCAGGTTCGAGTTCAATGGTAAGCGTTTCGCCCGCTTGCTTACCTTCTAAGGCAGCTTCAATGACTGGGAAAATGTCACCATGACCGTGCCAGTAGGCCAAGTCTTCTGCCGTTTCAAGTAAGTTCTTTTGCAAATCGTACATTTGCACGGACATCGTCACCAACGTATCTTTTTGAATTTTCATTCTTTTTAACCCTTCAAAAGTTTGCTTTTGGCTTTTTGAAACTCTTCTTCGGTCAACTGACCTTTTTCGAAAAGTTGCGACAAAATTTGTAATTCACGCACACGCATTTCTTCGTTTGCACCGGGGATATAGAAGTTATTGTCCCCATTGGGATTTAAGCCATATTCATTGGCGCCGCGCGTGGATGAAATCGACCCGATGATAAGGATAAAAATAAATTCTAAACCGGGCAAAAAGTGCATCAACGCCCAAAGACCGCTAGCACTTATATCATGGAGGCGACGCACGGAGGCTGAAATCATCGAAACAGCGGAAATTAACGTCAACGCAAAATAGATTTGAGAAGTTTCTTCCCAGAGCTCAGGATTGGCCGTCACGTCTTCTATACCGACGCTTGCCAAATCATAGCTATCGTACCAAAACCACATATAAGGGACACCGATACGAATCACGAGCCACGTCAACATCACGAGCCAATAACGGCTTCGCGTTAAACGGTCCTTAAAGGAGAAAAATAGATTTAACATTCTTGGGAAAACAACAAAAATTCGTTCAAAAATTCAACCCCACAAGTTTAATTAAATCAGGGAAAAATTTTTAATATTCAGGGGGTCAAACACACTTTTGTTTGTTACTGTTTTTGACGGTTGCGGACGAATCCCACACCCATGAGAACGAAGGTCAACCCAAGACCGACAAAGAGCGGATCAAAAGCAGAAAAACCGATCGACTTTAAGAGAACGACAGAGATCGGGCCTAAAAAGACACACCCCAAGGCGTAATAACCTTTAATTTGCCCTTTAAACCACAGTGCGCAACAAAGCGGTGCCAAAACGACCGTCCCGCGCAAGGCCATCGAAAGATAGGCATAACTTAAAATCACATCGTTTTCGAGCAAGATACAGAAAATCGTTGCAACAAAAAGCACCGCGACAATAAGCACTTTTTGCAAAACCAATTGACGACGAACGTCTGAAAAACGCTTGGTATAGGCTTGAATGATGTCCTTATTGATAATCGTCGCAATACCTAACGTTAACCCAGCTCCGCAAGCAACCACGGTAATCAATAAGGTACCGAGGACAATCCCGCCCAAGGTACCGGGAATGTAATTGAGAACAAACTGCGTAAGGGCCGTTTTTGCGGGAATGTCCGGGAAATTCATCCGCATATAAAGCCCCACCAGTACGCCACCGGCGCCAATGGCGGCCACCATGATGCTACTAACCAAAGCCCCTAATCGTGCTGAACGATCGTCTTTGGCGTTGGTGAGCGCCTGAGCATAAATTTGCGTGGTTGTCACGCCGACAATCAGCGACGCACAAGCTCCAAGATCGACTCCTATACCACGACCAAAGAAACTTAAAAAGTTAATACCTGTGGTTTGAGTGAGGGTCTGCGCACCATCAATCACGGCCCCCAATCCACCGCTCATCTTTAAGACCAAATAGCCGCAAACGACCATTGAAATGTAGATTAAAACGAGTTTGACAAGACCGGCCATCCCGGCGCCTTTCGATCCCCCTACGACCACATAAGCAGCCATGAAAAACATGGAAAGAAATAACGCCGACACCAAAGACATATTGGGAGCAATGACAGCAATGACCGAAGTGGCGGCAATAAGTTGAGACAGAATATTGATGAAGGTACCGAAAGAATTTAAAAAGGAAGCGTAAAGACCGACCCGACGCCCGTACTCTTTACCGACGATGCCCAAAAGTGTTCGGCCGTTTTCTCTACGGATGGCATTAGAAAAACCAAAAGCAAGAACAAGACAAGCTAAACCCGCTCCCAAGCAATACCACCAGGCGCTCATCCCATAGAGAAATGCTAACTGAGCCGTTCCGATCGTGCAAGCGCCACCAATGATGGTCCCTAAAATAAGACCACTCACCAACCCGGCACCCGTCTTGGCACTCGCCTTCCCAAGGTGGCTACTCCAAAACACAATCGCTAAGATGCTACAAACGCTCAGTAATACGCCCCAAATCATTGACAGCTTTCTCCAAATGGAAAAGAGGCGTTAACACCTCTTTTCTCATACTGCTAATGACAACCGTTGATCCGATCAATAAATCCAGTGAACACACCGAATGCAATGGGCATACTTTGCGTATCTTGGATATCAAAATCGGCTTTATGATGGCCGTGATGTCGGCAACCCCAGCGAAAGAGCCCGCCTTGTCCACCGTGATCGACCACGCGCTTGAGCATCATCGTGAAGTCTTCACTGCCCGCCGGCCGTCTTAAATCAACCACGTTTTTGACACCATCAACGGTCTTAGCAACCTCACGAACAACGTCTAAGATTTCAGGGCAGTCCACGATTGTTGTCGCGTCCCCCACCCGTTTGACCTCTGCCTCAACTTCGTATGCCAATGCATTGCCTTTGACAATCGTTTCAACGGCTCGACCCATATAGTCATTTACTTCTGCCGTCTCGCCTCTGACTTCAGCTTGGATGTAAGCATGCACTGGCGTAATGTTTCGACCTTCCCCTGCCGTTAAACGACCAACGGCCACGCGTGAAGCCCCATCGCCGTGACGCGGGATGCCCACCAACATCATTGATGTTGCGCAAGCTGCCATCAAGGCACTATGGCCTTTGTGAGGTTGATTACCGGCATGAGATGGAGTTCCGGTGAATGAAATATCAAACTTGGTACTGGCTAACACGCCGCTATGCACCAGACCGATTTCTCCGGGCTCAATCACGCCACCGCAGTGGGAAGCAAGAATGACATTGACGTCATCCAAAATGCCAGAGTGAGCAATAGCAACTGCCCCTCTGACACCTTCTTCAGCAGGTTGGAAAACGATTTTGATTGTGCCTGTCAGACGCTCTTGATTTTCAATGACCCAACGCGCAACAGCCAAGCCTAAAGCTGTATGTCCATCGTGCCCGCAAGCATGCATGATTCCCTTGCGTTGAGAGCGGAAACCCTCTTTATTGGGAAGATGGTTTTCGTCGGCCGTCTCTTCAATTAAAAGCGCATCCATATCAAATCGGAAAGCACTCACTGGACCCTTGCGACCGGTTTCTAAGACGGCGACACAACCCGTTAACTCATCAATTTCTTCAATAAAAGACGCAGGAACCCCATTGGCAATAGCCCTGGCAATCTCACGCTTAATCAAGTCGGGATTGCGCCCCATGACCCAATCCGGATCAATGATTTCGTGTCCCACCAAAATCTTTTTAAAGCCCAAAGCTTTTAAGCGATTAACCACCAAATAAGTGGTTTCAAACTCCGTCCACCCTTCTTCCGGGCGTTGATGCAACGCCCGGCGAGTGGCAATCATTTCTTCAAAAATGGATTGACTCATTTTGACCTTCTTTCATCAGATCAACATGACAGAACGTACGTAGGTTGCGGTAATGGCAACAATCATCACCGGAATCGAGCGACGAATCAATTGGAACGGAACCCCGCCACTGCAATCGTGACACCTGCCACCGGACTCATCGAGCGACCCATGCCGCTAGACAATTGAAGCGGT
Organism: uncultured Sutterella sp.; assembly: GCA_902477615.1. Taxonomy (GTDB): domain Bacteria; phylum Pseudomonadota; class Gammaproteobacteria; order Burkholderiales; family Burkholderiaceae_F; genus Aphodousia. The sequence continues at coordinate 190 of CABSHY010000145.1, read as the reverse complement.
GACAACATAAAGGCAGCATTACCACCCACGTGTGCAGCAGCGTCAGGAATCATCGGTGCAAAGCTAAAGAACGAAGCATTACCCGAGCCCGTCACCATGGCAGAACACACGACAATTAAGAACATGACGGTGAAGACCGCCACGGCACCTGCGTCCATGGAAGAGACCGATTGAATGATCGTATTGATAC
>CABSHY010000144.1 GCA_902477615.1 uncultured Sutterella sp. | reverse complement strand
TGGAAAAATTCTTGGAAAATCCGCGTCACATTGAAATTCAAGTGCTCGCTGATAATTTCCACAATGCCATCTATCTTGGTGAGCGTGATTGCTCCATGCAACGCCGCAACCAAAAGGTTTTGGAAGAGGCTCCCGCCCCCGGCATTGATCGCAAACAAATTGAAAAGGTCGGTGAGCGTTGCGTTGAAGCCTGTAAGCGCATCGGTTACCGTGGCGCCGGTACGTTCGAATTCTTGTACGAAAACGGCCAATTCTATTTCATCGAAATGAATACCCGTATTCAGGTCGAACACCCTGTCACGGAATTGATTACTGGCATTGACTTGGTTCGCGAACAAATTCGTGTGGCTTACGGTGAACGTTTGAATTACCGTCAACGCGACATTAATTTGCATGGCCATGCTATTGAATGCCGTATTAACGCTGAAGATCCGTTTACCTTTATCCCGTCTCCCGGTCGTGTAACGGCTTGGCATACGCCGGGCGGTCCTGGCATTCGTTTTGATAGTCATGTTTACGCCGGCTACTTCGTGCCCCCTTACTATGACTCCATGATCGGCAAATTGATTGCCTATGGCGATACCCGTGAAACGGCTATTGCTCGCATGAAGATTGCTTTGTCCGAAATGGTGGTCTCTGGCATTAAGACAAACCTTCCCTTGCACCGTGAAATCTTGTCTGACAGTAAGTTCCGTCAAGGTGGTACGAGCATTCACTATTTGGAAGAACGTCTTCAAGATTTGAAGAATCAACGCAAAACGCATGAAGAGGGAATCTAATGCGCGAAATTACTCTTTTAGTCAGTGAAAAAGCCACGGACGTGTTGGGTGACGCTTTGATGGATGCCGGCGCCTTGTCGGTAAGCATTGAAGACGCAGATGCTGATACGCCTGATGAGCAACCCCTTTATGGCGAACCGGGCATGGAGCCCGCTCCCATGGCTTGGAAAAACTCCTTTTTGAAGGTGTTGGTTGATGACGATTTTGCGTTTGATTTGGACTTGGCCATCGTGGCCAAAGCCTTAAATATCGAGACGCCGCAAATCATCAAAGATGAAACGGTTGAAGATGCTGACTGGGTACGCATCACCCAAGCTCAATTCCAACCCGTTAAAGTCTCCGATCGCCTCTGGATTGTGCCGACGTGGCATGAACCGCCTGCGGGTGATACGGCCATCAATATCCGTTTAGACCCGGGTGTTGCTTTTGGTACGGGCTCGCATCCGACGACGCACCTTTGTCTTCAATGGTTAGATAGCCACGTTCAAGCCCATCAAACCGTTTTGGATTACGGTTGTGGTACGGGGATTTTGGCCATTGCTGCCCGCAAGCTTGGTGCTGAACGCGTTTGGGGTACGGACATCGATCCGCAAGCGGTTGAAGCTGCTCAAATTAACAGTCAAGCCAATGAAGCGCCTGCTCAATTCGTGCTTCCGGACGAAATGCCCGAAGGCACGTTTGACGTTGTGGTTGCCAACATTCTTTCTAACCCGCTCAAGCTCTTAGCTCCGGCCTTGTTAGCTCGAGTCAACGTTGGTGGCCATTTGGTTTTGTCGGGTGTTTTAGCTCGCCAAGCTGAAGAAGTTATCGCTGTTTATCGTGAACACGATCCTCGTGTTGAACTTTCCGTTTGGAAAGAACAAGACGGTTGGGTGTGCATCGCTGGACAACGTAAGGCCTAATCATCATGGCTGTATACATCACTCGCTGCCCGAGCTGTCAACAAGCTTATCGACTCAATGACACTCAATTAAGTGCCAAAGACGGTTTGGTTCGTTGTGGCTTCTGCCAGAATGTTTTTAATGCGAAAGAGCACCTCTATCGCTCTAAAGACGTACCCACCGAAACGGCCGTTATTCGAGCTGAGCGAGAAGCAGAAATGGAACGAAAGGGTGTTGCCAGTATGGCTGCCCTTTCAGCCCAGTTGCAAGGGTTTGATGCCGTCGATGAAGAGGATAATTCCGGCCTTGTCGGCATTCGTACAGAACCGCGTTTGGGCCCAGTACGTCAAGATGTCATTAACGGATCAAACAACTCCATCGAAATCATTCATCACGAACCTCAGCGTACCAATGCAACCGTTGAATACAGTGATGATGAGGAAGATGAAGAAGAGATTCCCGTCAAAAAGTCGACGTCTAAACGTGCTCTTTGGATTGTCATTGCGCTTATTGCCGCTCTTTTAATTGGCTTACAGTTATCACTTTCTTTCCGAGGCGCAATTATCGAAAAATTGCCTCAATCGGAAGCAATGTTTAATACGCTTTGCCAATATTTTGTTTGCCAGCCGATTGCCAATACGACAGAGGCAACCCCAGAAGAACCTAAAAACATTGTTCTGGCCTCTCAAAGCCTTCAACGTGTCGGCGGTGACGAATATGTGATCGTTGCGAACCTTCACAACGAAAAGACGGTGGAAGAGGCATTTCCTGAGATGACGGTTGTTCTTAAGGGTGAAAAGGGCGACATTTTAACGCGTCGCATTCTTAAGCCCTCTGACTACCTCAACGATGCAACGCAAAAGCTCAAACCAAACGAAACTCGTCAGGTGGCCTTTACCTTCAAAATTTCTGAAGGGGTTCCCAACGAATTGTCCATTGAGTTAGGCAAATAAACACTACTCCCCGTTAGCCCTCCTAACGGGGATTTTTCTAGGGCTCATCACCATGAGTATTTTCATTTCCGGTTCCGCCGCCTACGATACCATTTTAGAGTTTGATGGCACTTTTGCCGAACATGCCTCCACGCTTGAACTTCGAGGTTTTAACCTCACCTTTCAAGCCCCTAGAATGAAGCGACACTTCGGCGGTTGTGCGGCCAACGTTGCCTACAGTCTTAAAACCTGTGGGGGCGAGCCCTTTATCTCATGCACGATGGGGTTGATTGATTGCCAATCGTACTTTCAGCATTTGCGTGAAAACGGCATTCGCGTTGATGGCATCATGACGGTTGAAAATGAGTACTCTCCGCAAGCCTTCATCACAACCGATAAAAACGGCAATCAGTTAGCGACCTTTCATGAAGGCGCGATGAGATTGGCTGATAAGGCCTATGTCTCTCCTGAAGAACCGCTTACCCACGGCATTATTACTTCAACCGCTTCGCACGTCATGAAAGCTCACACGAGTTTTTTAAAAGCTCGTCATGTGCCGGTTATATGGGATGTTGGTCCTTCGGCAGGCTACCTCTCAAGCGAAGATATTGACTGGATGCTTGAGCACACTGACTACTTGACATTGTCGGAAGCCGAATGGGAATTAATTCAACAGAAGTCTTCCTTGAGTAAAGAGACTTTATTGACCAAATTTGAAGCGATTGTGATTACTCGCGCTCAAAAGGGATGTGATTTGATTCAAAAGGGAGCTGTTGAACACTTTGAAGCGCTTCCCGTGGAAAGTCTTGTCAATCCCGTGGGCTGTGGCGATGCCTTCCGAGGCGGTTTATTAAGAGGGTTAAGTCTGAATTGGCCTTGGAAGAAAACCATTCGTTTAGCTCAACTCATGGGGGCCATCAAAGCTCAAGTGGAAGCACCTCAAGGTTATCGTATGGATAAAAACGAAGTGGCGCACCTCTATGAGTGCGCCTACCACGAAACAATTGAACTTTAACCGCTTAGAACCAGGCGCTCACGAAGTACCCTTGGGAAATGGGAGTTACCCAATAAAGCAAAGCGTTGACCAAAAGGAAAACAATCAGCGGCGAGAAGTCGATGCTGCCGATTTTGGGCAAGCGGTTCGATAAAGGCGAGAGAATCGGGTTCATCAAACGCCACACCATACCGTAAGCTGGGGACGACGGTTGAAGCCAAGAGAGAACAACAAAAATGATCGTCCCCCACAATACCAGCTCGAGCATCCAACGCAAAAGCACAAAAATGGCACAAATCGGAACATAGAGCCATACGACGGGTAAACCGGTGACTTGACGAGTAATAGCAGAAACCGCCAACGCCATCAAAACTGCTCCAACAACAGCGGCCCATTCCCAGCGAC
>CABSHY010000143.1 GCA_902477615.1 uncultured Sutterella sp. | reverse complement strand
CAGAGCCTTATAGGCTCAAAGAAGAACCGCCGGCTAGGCCGGCGGGTATCTTTTTTTATTCGCTGCGCGCAAAGTCAGTTAACTGACTAACTCTTTCCGATTTTTAAACTCAATAAGATTGTCATTGTGATTTTTAGTTGGAGTTCACAATGCGATTTGAGAAACGTTGGGTTTATCTGTTTCTTTTTTGGTTAATCAATTTTTGCTTAGGTTCCTTTTACGCATGGAGTGTCTATTCAAGTTGGTTAAGTCAACATTATTCCGACGTCGCACAAGCGACGATTACCACGGCTTCATTAACGTACATCTTTAGTATTGGTGCAGCCTTAAATCCCGTGGCCATGATCACGGGCGGCTGTTTATCGGATCGCTTCGGCCCTAAAATAGTTTTGTTTGCCGGTGGCTTTATGGTGGCCTTGGGTTACTTCTTGATGGCCATTAGTGACAGCCCTTCGCTTTTGTTGTTGGGCTATGGCATTGCGCTTGGGATGGGCTCGGGGGCTTGTGTGATTGCAACGGTAACCACTGCAGTGAAGCTTTTCCCTGAAATGCGTGGGTTTGCCGGCGGTTCTGTCAGTGCCTTTTATGGCGTGGGATCCATTTGTTTGGCCCCGGTTGCCAATGCTTTTGCCCAGCAGATGGGGATTTCAACGACTTTGATCGTTTTCTCTGCTGTCTGTCTTATCGTGATTTGGACAAGTGCCTTTATTGTGAATATCAAGCCCACGACCGCCAAGGTCAGTACTGAAAATTCTTCTGACTTAAATTGGTTGGGCATGATCAAAACTGCACGCTTTGGGTCGATGTTTGTCTTGTTTGTCGTGGTGACGTTGTCGCCGTTGATGCTCTTTTCTCAAACCGTCACGGTTGCTCAAGCTCAAATTCACTTGTCTTTGCCGGTTGCCGTTTTATCAATTTCGGTTTTGGCGTGTGCCAATACAATGGCTCGATTTTTGGCGGGGATTTTGTCTGACCGTATCGGTCGCGTGAATACAATTACGATTGCCGTGTGTTTGTCGCTGACGGGCTTGGGGCTTTTAAGTTTGGCCGGTAACGGTGATCAATGGCTCTTTTTCGCTGGCCTCATTTGTATCGGTGCTTGCTTTGGCTCAAGCGTGGGTGTTTTTCCGAGCTACACCGCTGAGCAGTTTGGCGTTTCTCACACGAGTATGAACTACGGTGTATTGGCCTTGGCTTTTTCCGTTGCCGGTTTAATCGGGCCTAACATTATTCAATTGACGGTGACAAACGGCAATTATCAAACGGCTTATCAAGCGGCCATGATGATCAGCACTTTGGGGCTCGTTGCCGCCTACTTCTGTCGTCGATTTGAGCTCAAAACAAAATAGGCAATACAGGTTTTCCTGATTACAGAAAGTCCTTGATTTCGTTAGGATGAATCTTGGACTTTCTCTTTTTTTGAGCGTAGTGATGCGACTTCAACAACGTTGGTTTTACCTGGGTATCTTTTGGTTAATGAATTTTTGTTTGGGCTCCTACTATGCGTGGGGTGCCTATGCGAGTTTTCTCACCGCTCACTATGCCGATTTGGGCACCGCAAACGTATCCGCCTCGTCTCTAACGTACATCTTTTCAACTGCCGCCACACTTTGCCCCATTACGATGATTTGGGCCGGCTACATGACCGATCGGTTAGGGCCGAGAATGGTGCTCTTTTTAGGCGGAGCGCTAGAAGCCTTGGGGTACATCTTAATGAGCATGAGTACCAATGCAGAAACTCTTTTTTGGGGCTTTGGTGTCGCTTTGGGGATCGGTAGCGGTTGTTGTGTTATTTCAACGACTGCGACGGCTGTAAAGCTCTTTCCTGAGCGAAGAGGATTTGCAGGCGGTTCTGTCACTGCCTTTTATGGAATGGGCTCGATTTGTGTTCCGATTTTGACGAGTTGGTTGGGTAATACCATTGGGATTGAAGCAACGCTTCAGCTTTACGCCGCCATTTGCCTCGCTGTGATTTGGGGCGGGATTGTCTTTGTTAAGGTCGGGCCCACGAATACTAAGAAATCCGTGATGCCTAAGGGCGACTTTAATTGGCGTCAAATGCTTAAAACGCATCGCTTTTGGGTGATGTTTACGACGTTCGTGATGGGATCCATTGCCGCACAGATGATGTTTTCTCAAACGGTTTCAATTGCACAAAATCAGATTAATTTATCCGTTTCGGCTGCGGTTCTCTCTATTTCAGTTTTGGCCCTTGCCAATACGTTTGCGCGTTTTACGGCCGGGGCCATTTCAGATGCCATCGGACGCGTTAACACCATTATTGTGGCGTTAGCGTGTTCTGCTTTGGGGCTTCTTTGCTTAACGCTCGCAGGGCACGGCGATCAGATCCTCTTTTTTGCAGGGCTTGCCGGTATCGGTCTTTGTTACGGGTCTTGCGTGGGCGTCTTTCCGGGATTTACAACGGAGCAGTTCGGTGTCACGAATGCGAGTTTAAATTATGGGATCATGACGCTTGCGTTTGCTGTGGCCGGTATCGTGGGTCCCAATATCATTCAGTGGGTTGTCACGGGTGACAATTACGACATTGGGTACTTTTTTGCGATCGGATTTAGCGTGATTGGTATTGTGACCGCTTATGCGTGTCGTACATTTGATTTGAAGCGCCGATAGAGATGAAAAAAGGAGGTTTCAATGTGTCTTGAAACCTCCCATCCTCTTGGAGTTAATTTTGAATCTGATTAAATCCAGTTCTTTTGGCGGAATTCTTTGAGTTTCTTCACAAAGTAGCGCATTTGGTCAGGCGTGCCCAAAGAAATACGGCACCACGTCGTGGCAGGCGGGAAAGGACGACCTACCATGATGTTTTCGGCTTTCATACGATCCATAAAGGGCTTCAAAGGAGCCTTTAAATCCATAAACACAAAGTTCGTTTGACTCTTAAGATAATCGATCTTAAGTTCATCCAATGCATCGGTTAAGATTTTTCTTGCCTTGGCATTTTCGTTACGGCTTAACTTCAAGAATTCTTTATCCGTGATTTCTGCCAATGCGGCTTCAATGGAGCACGTATTCATCATGATGTCGTAGGCAACATGAGCACGGGCTTTTTTGATGACAGAGGGGGCTGCGTAGGTAAAGCCCAAACGCATCCCCGCCATGGCAAAAATCTTAGAGAAGGTCTTCAACACGCAAAGATTTTCGTAGCCTTCATCAACCAAGACTTTAGCAGAGACAAAGCTTGGGGCATTGACGAATTCAGCGTAAGCTTCGTCAATGACAAACATCGTATTGGCAGGCTTTGAACGAATCCAATTAAGTAATGCCTTAGAGTCAACAATGGTTGAAGTCGGGTTATTCGGATTGACAAAGTAGACAATCGAAGGACCCTTGTAAGAGGCGACGGCTTTTTTCAACCCTTCAAGATCAATGCTCCAATTCTTGCCCATGGGAACTTTCGTAATGCGCGTATGCCCGTTTTTACGAACAGTATCTTCACCGTCGCTGTAAGTAAGGGCAGGAACAACGAATTGCGTCTCAGGCGTCAAGTAGGCTTCAATCACCGCACGAATGGATTCGGCAGAACCGTGACTGGGCATAACGTTTTCCGGTTTTCCGCCCATGAATTTGGCGCAGGCGGCGCGCAAAGCTTCAACACGAATAAAGGGGTATCGGGAGGCATTATCAAGGGCGTTTTTTGCAGCGACTTTAGCTTTAAGGCTCATGCCGAGTGGGTTTTCGTTAAAGCATAAGAGCATAGGATTTTTTGCCGTTGGAGCAGCAAAAGGCGGGACATCAACCACAGGTTTAGCATGTGCGGTTGAACTCATCATTAGGGCGCCCGCTGTCGCACCTAATAATAATTCGCGTCGATTCAGTTGCATGATAATTTTCCTTTCCGAACTGTTTTCAGGGGCGCCATTGACTACCGGCGAACACCCTTGATAAAAAATTCTACGCTTGGCGTTTTCGCGATTGAATAAAGAAAAATAGTTAGTTTTCAAGCATTTTCAGGGGGAAGTAGACGGATTTGCTTAAGCAAAAAT
>CABSHY010000142.1 GCA_902477615.1 uncultured Sutterella sp. | reverse complement strand
GAATTTCAATTTTGACTCAGAAGTTAGTCTATTTAACTTAGAACGAGGGTAAAAGCGGAGAGGATAGAAGCTCTCCGCTTTGCTTCGAAATTGCAAACTTTGACCGACAGGCATAAAATCAAAGAATCTATTGGATGATTTTTCTATCAATGTATTACTTTAAGACTTTACGAACTACAACAACTCGTTTAACAATTCGTTAACGAGCCCGCTTGTTGTTGCTTGGAAAAATCTCAAAATTCAAAGAAGTGCGGCTATGAACTGAGCCGCATTTTTTATATCTGAAAGGAAGCTGAAGATGTTGACCGTTACCTTACCCGATGGGTCCAAACGCGAATTTGAAGCACCGTTATCGGTTGCTGATATCGCAAAAAATATTGCCTCCAGTCTTGCTAAGGCCGCTTTGGCCGGTAAGGTTGACGGCAAGTTGGTGGATTTGAGCTTTGTGGTGGATCGTGATGCCGAAGTGGCCATCGTGACCGATAAAGACCCCGAAGCCCTCGATATCATCCGTCACTCGACAGCTCACTTGATGGCCCAAGCCGTCAAGAGCCTCTACCCGGAAGCTCAAGTGACGATTGGACCGTCCATTGAAAACGGTTTCTACTACGACTTCTCTTACGTTCGTCCTTTCACGCCCGAAGATTTGAAGGCCATTGAAAAGAAGATGGACGAATTGGTTGCTAAGAACATTCCGCTCGTTCGCAAGGAAATGAAGCGCGAAGAGGCTATCCAATTCTTCTTAGGGTTGGGTGAAAAGTACAAGGCTGAATTGATTGAAGCCATTCCTGAAGGTGAAACGATTTCCCTTTACGAACAAGGTGATTTCATTGACTTGTGCCGTGGTCCTCACGTCCCGAGCACGGGTAAGTTGAAGGTTCACAAGTTGATGAAGGTGGCCGGTGCCTACTGGCGCGGTGACTCCAAGAACGAAATGCTCCAACGCATTTACGGTACGGCCTTTGCTAAGAAGGACGACTTGACGGCTTACTTGACGATGTTGGAAGAAGCTGAAAAGCGTGACCATCGTCGCTTGGGCAAGGAATTGGATTTGTTCCACTTGCAAGACGAAGCACCGGGCATGATTTTCTGGCATGCCAAGGGTTGGGCTTTGTGGCAAGAAGTTGAAAAGTTCATGCGCACGATTTACCGTGACTACGGTTACGATGAAGTGAAGGCCCCGCAAGTGTTGGATCGCACGTTGTGGGAACGTTCCGGTCACTGGACGAAGTATCGTGAAAACATGTTCACGACGGAGTCTGAAAACCACTACTTCGCTTTAAAGCCCATGAACTGCCCGGGTCACATTCAAATCTTTAACTCCGATTTGCGCAGCTATCGTGATCTTCCGTTGCGCTACGGTGAATTCGGTCAATGCCACCGCAATGAACCGTCCGGTTCCTTGCACGGTTTGATGCGTGTTCGTGGCTTTACGCAAGACGACGGTCACATCTTCTGTACGGAAGATCAAATCTTGAAGGAATGCGAAGACTTCACGCGTTTGGTCAAGATGGTTTATGAAACGTTCGGTTTCCACAGCGTTGCCTATAAGATTGCTACGCGCCCCGAAATGCGTATCGGTGAAGATGCGGTTTGGGATAAGGCTGAAAAAGCTTTGATGGACAGCTTGGAAGCTTTGGGCTTGGAATATGACATTTTGCCGGGTGAAGGCGCTTTCTACGGTCCTAAGGTGGAATATCACTTGAAGGACTGCTTGGGTCGTTCTTGGCAATGCGGTACGATTCAAGTCGACTTCCAAATGCCGGGTCGCTTGGGTGCCGAATACGTAGCAGAAGACAATACGCGTAAGGTTCCCGTGATGCTTCACCGTGCCATCATTGGTTCCATGGAACGCTGGATCGGTATGTTGATCGAACACTATGCAGGCGCCATGCCCGTGTGGTTGAGCCCGATTCAAGTGGCTGTTGCCAACATCACCGAAGGTCAAATCGGCTACGTAGATGAAATTGCCGGTAAGATGAAGGCAGCTGGTTTGCGCGTGAAGAAGGACGTTCGTAACGAAAAGATCAACTACAAGATCCGTGAGTTGAGTCTTGAGAAGTTGCCCTTCATCGCCGTTGTCGGCGAAAAGGAAAAAGAAGCCGGTACGGTGGCTATCCGTGCCCGTGGTGGTAAGGACATGGGCGTGATGCCGGTGGATGACTTTATCGCTATGGTGGCTAAGCTTGCCGCTGACAAAGTCAACGAATAATTCTTTGAGTTAATCGTTAAGAAAGAGAGTTTGGTTTCAACAGTAGCTAAACTCTCTTTTTGTAAGTCATGTGGGTTATTTACGGTCAATGCACACAAAAAGTGTTGTTTTTTAGAGTAAAAACCCGACAATTGTTCCCACAGTTGGAAACAAAAGTGTTAAAGTAGCGTTTTCCGCAAAGGCGGAAATCTTTAGTGAATATCAGGAGAACTATCATCGCTCAAGAACGTACCCATCGAATCAATCATGAGATTCGAGTGCCCGAAGTTCGATTAACGGGTGTAGACGGAGCCCAAATTGGGGTTGTGCGTACCTCCGAAGCTTTGGCCATGGCTGAAGAAGCGGGGGTTGACTTGGTTGAGGTCGCTGCTAAGGCAGTGCCGCCGGTTTGCCGTTTAATGGATTACGGCAAGTTCCGTTACCAAGAACAAAAACGTCAACAAGAGATTAAGGCCAAGCAAAAGGTCATTCAGGTTAAGGAAGTGAAATTCCGCCCGGCCACTGACGAAAACGATTATCAAACGAAGCTTCGTGCTTTGGTGCGCTTCTTAGCCGAAGGCAACAAGGCCAAGGTGACGCTTCGCTATCGTGGTCGTGAAATGGCTCACCAAGACCTCGGCCAAGATGTGATGACGCGCATTAAGGAAGATTTGGCAGAAGTGGCTCAAGTGGAGTCCTTCCCCAAGCTCGAAGGCCGTCAAATGATTATGGTACTTGCGCCCAAGCGTAAGAAGTAATATAATCACGTTTTTTCATAGCCAAGCCATTCTTTGGATTAATGTTCAAGGCCGTCTTTTTAAGCCTTGATACGCGAAAAAAGGGGCTTGGTCATAACAAGTGAGACCTGGTCAATAAGTCTTTCGAGGGTCGAAAGCACCAGTGATCATCTAATAACAAAAGGAATCGGTCAAAATGCCGAAGATGAAGACTAAGAAGGCTGCTAGCAAGCGTTTTAAAGTGCGCTCTGGCGGTTCTATCAAGCGCGGCCACGCTACCAAGCGTCACATTCTCACCAAGCGTACGACGAAGAACAAGCGTCATTTGCGTGGTATGGTTACCATCCACGAATCTGATAGCAAGTCCATCCATCGTATGTTGCCCTACGCATAATTAATAGGAGAGAAGAAGATGCCCCGAGTAAAACGTGGTGTAACGGCTCGTGCCCGTCATAAAAAGATTTTGAAGCTCTCCAAGGGCTTTATCCTTCGTCGTAACAATGTGTTCCGCGTTGCTAAGCAAGCGGTGATGAAGGCCGGTCAATACGCTTATCGTGACCGTCGCAATAAGAAGCGCGTTTTCCGTCGCTTGTGGATTGCTCGTATCAACGCTGGTGCTCGTGCCAACGGCATGTCCTACAGCGTGTTCATGAACGGCTTGAAGAAGGCTGGTATCGCTTTGGACCGTAAGGTTCTCTCCGATATGGCTATCTTCGACAAGGCTGGTTTCGCTAGCCTCGTTGAAAAGGTTAAGAGCCTCTAATTCACGTTTGTGAGTTGATACAAAAAATTGTGGCTGATTGCCTTCGGGTGGTCAGCCCTTTTTTTTCACTTTACAAAATTTAGTGAACGATAATTCATTTTTGTAGTGCTTTTTTCGCTCAGACCCTGTAAACTTCAAAGCCTTGCTTGTGAATGAGTATTCACTTTTTATTCATCTCTTTTAAAATCATAAAAATGAAAAAAGAATTTGTTGCTTTAGCTGCTACTGTTGCCGCCTTTGCTACGCCTGCCATGGCTTTAGAGGGCTCTGTGGGTGTTGGTGTTCACGCCTTTGATTTTGGCTACCGTGGTATGGATATCGAAACGTATCCCGT
>CABSHY010000141.1 GCA_902477615.1 uncultured Sutterella sp. | reverse complement strand
ACTCTTTCCCACACGTCGCGCACCCTCTATCAACATGGCAGTCGTTCCTTGGTCTCGCGTCTTCCAAACCAACAGTTCTTCATATCCTTTTCTTTTCATATACATACAATAATTCTCCTAGCTTAAAAAACACGATGCGCCAATTCATTTTATCCAAGTTTTGCACGTTCCGCCAACATTAAAATACGTAAAAATACACATTCCGCCAATATGAAACATGAGATTTTTACACGTCCCGCTCATTCAGTGTATCCAAAATCTCTCGGTAAGTGACAAGCGAAACATTTCCGAGTTCTTGTGCTTTTGCCTCACAAGTCGGAGAAAATCCCGTCTTTGAGAAAAGATAGAAATGCGGATTATTGCTATTGAATATCTGGCTTCGCTCTAGCAAAGTCTGCAAAACGCCCAAATCCACTTTTTCATTGGTCCACTTGCATTCGGCAAAGAGAACCGATTTTTTACCGTCAGAACCGACGATATCAATTTCCTCTTGTTCTCTTGTCTTCGTATTCGTTCCCCACCAACGCCCCAAATCATTGAAATCAACGGGACTGAGACCTTGAAAAAGCGTTTCCCAAAGATATTGCTTACAGATATCCTCAAACACTGCTCCGGAAAATTCCGATAGATGTGGTTCAATTCTGCGAAATGCCAGTGTTGATGCGCCACGAGCAATGAGTTGTTGGTTTTCTGGAACAAATCTAAACCAGAATCGGAAAAGATTATCGGCAATGGAATAGACCGATTTCCGGGAATTTTTCTCTCCAAAGGGCACCTCTTTTTTCACCAACCCCAGCATCATGAGATTTTTTAAGTACGCTGTGCAAACAGAAGTCTCTTCTCCGACTTTCGTAGAAATCTCGTTCATTCGGGAGGCGCCGCCTGCGATCGCACTCATCAAGGCGTAGTAAAGTGCAGCCTCTCTGACCGCTTGTTTGAGCAAGTTCTCCGGTTCTTCGTAAATTGAAGAGGTAGGATTTAAAAAAGTCTGGCAAATGTTCTCTTCAATGGACAAGCGATCATTCAGTTGCAACAAATATTGCGGTGTGCCCCCCATCATTGCATAAGCCAAAATCTTCGCTTCATCAGAAAAACCTTTCAGGTAGCGACACGTATCGGCAAAATCAAAAGGTTCTACCTTCATCTGTGCAGTGCGACGCCCGTAAAGGGGCGCCTTATACGACAACACATGATCCTCCATATACGACATCGAGGACCCACACAAAATCAGCATCAATTTGGAATGATCTTTGTATTGATCAATTAAGCGTTGAAGTGTTGATGCCAAACTCTTTGAAGACCTTGCCACATAGGGATACTCATCAATAACCAACACTAAACGTTCATCTTGGGCTTGTTTAAATACGTATTCCAAAGCGGTTTGAAAGCTCGAAAAAACACTTCCTTCCAATCCCTTTTCTAAGGTCGAATCGAAAATACTTTGACTGAAGTTTTCTAAATTTTGCTTTGCATTACTTTCAACACCCATGAAATAGACGGCTTTTTTGTCTTTGATGAATTCCGTAATGAGTGCCGTTTTTCCCACGCGTCGACGCCCATAGATCACTGCAAACTCAAATTTTTCAGAGTTGTACAACGATTCCAAAGACTTTAGCTCTTTCTCACGACCGATAAACATTTTCCAACTTCCTTAATCATTAGACTGAGATTTAGTCTAGCACGATTTAGTAATTTACGATTTACTAATTTATGATTATATTATTTAAATGATTAAAAGAAATCCCGTACCACAACCGTTTCCGGCGCAATACGGGATGGAATAACCGATTAAGAACTAGCTATTCAAGAAGTCCACTGCGACTTGTACGTGCGTCAAAGCGGCGTTCATCAAAACCGATTCATCGACCTTAAAGCACGTAGAGTGTTGCGGGTGAACGGCATCGCATTCAGGATTGCGGATACCAAACATTGTCATCACACCCGGCACCGTCAATTGATAATTACCGAAGTCTTCACCACCCATCGTGACCGGATAGTCATAGAGGCAGTTTTCACCCATGACCTTCTTGGCTGCACCGCGAACGATTTCAGCTAACTTCGGGTCATTGATGGTAGGCGGCACCATTTGCGTCGTAATCACTTCAGCTTCACCACGATAAGCCTTAGCCGTTTCTTCGCAAACGCGCGTCATGGCAGCAGGGATTTGAGCGCGAACTTCGTTACTGAAGCAACGCGTCGTACCCGTCAACTTGGCCTTACCAGCAATCACGTTCCAACGCGTACCAGCATTGATCGTGCCGACAGAAATCACAGCCGTTTGCGTCGGGTCGATTTCGCGAGCAACAATCGATTGGAGGTTTTGCACAATGGCAGAAGCAATCACAACAGCATCTTTCGTTAAATGCGGTTGAGAGCCGTGACCGTCTTGACCCTTGATGTTGACTTCAAACATGTCGGCAGAAGCCATCGTGGGGCCACTACGCACAGAGATTTGACCGGCGGGAACATCAGCCCAAACGTGCGTACCGTAGCAAGCATCAACGCCATCCAAAATACCTTCAGCGATCATGGCCGGAGCACCCGTACCCATTTCTTCGCTCGGTTGGAAAGCCAAAACGACCGTACCGCAAAGCTCATCTTTAATGTCGTTTAAGATGGCAGCTGCGGTCAATAAGCAAGACATGTGGCAGTCGTGACCGCAAGCGTGACTCACGCCTTCATTTTCAGAGGCAAATTCATAACCCGTTTCTTCAGGTACGCTCAAAGCGTCCATGTCGGCGCGCAACATAATGCACTTACCGGGTTTGGCACCGCGAATCGTTGCCTTAATCCCCGTCTTCAAACCACAGGGAACCCATTCAATGCCCATACGGTCAAGTTCAGCCTTGATGTGGGCAGACGTATTGAATTCTTGTTCGCTCACTTCGGGGTGAGCATGGAACCAACGACGTTGTTCGATCAAATAGTCGTTGTAACGACTCTTCATTGCTTCATAATTCATTTCAAATACCTCTGTTCATAGAAAAATCTCGCAAGCCTTTCGACCTGCGAGATTTAAGGAGTTCAATTACAAGAGATTGACGAAGACACCGGCAATCACGACAGAGGCGATCGTCACTGTCACGAAGCCACCCACGATCATCGAGGGGAACATCTTACTCATCAAGAATTCTTCTTCTTCCTTCGTTTGAGCCATAGCCTTACAGGTCGATTCCGTAATAATGGCGTTAAACGGGAAGCCGTAAAGTGCCGTCAAGCAGTTGGCAAAACTCATGGCGAAGGATTGCTTCAAAACCTTAGCAATCACGTAAGCGAAGATTGCCATGCCGGCCACACCGATCACAATCATGATGACCATCGGCGTGATGATGCCCAACAACATTTCAGGCGTGCAGTCCTTCAAACCTTGGAAGACGAACATCGTCAAAGCAAACATCAAGATGTTCCAAGAAACCCAAGGAGCAGAAAATCACACCGTAGACCAATGCCCAAACAGCACCGCTCACGCCCGTCCACGTACCCGTCATAAAGGCCAACCAAGCCACGATACCCATCTTCGTGAGAACCACAACCGGAGAGTTCCAGCTATCGGGCAAAGCCAAAGGACCACGACGTTCGCTAGAGGGAAGAGCCGTCACAGACTTCACAGCAGCCAATTCGGCAGCGTCCACACGTTGACCGCCACGGTATTCGGCCAAAAGGCGCTTACCTTCCATCTTCATGCAGATGGCCGTCAACGGATAACCGGCAAAGCCTTGAATACAGTACATGGAAATAGCAAACACAGCTGCAGTCTTGAGGCCTTGAGCTTCAGCAGCGGCTTGCATCATCGTGGCAGCCACCACACCACCCGTTAACGGCGGCAAACCGGTGATCACCAAAGCATGATCCATGAAGAAGGGGCAGAGGTAGTAGACGGCCAAACACATGCCGACCAAACCTGCCAAACAAATGGTCACGGTACGCCATTGTTCCATCAAGGTCTTCAAACTGATCACCGTCCCCATATGGACGATCAAAAGGAAAATACCCAAGGTAGAACCAACCGTCAGAAGGAACGCGTCCATA
>CABSHY010000140.1 GCA_902477615.1 uncultured Sutterella sp. | reverse complement strand
CATTTTTACCAAAATAACCGCATTGACGTAATCGGGCCCCGAGGAGTCAATGGGCGCTGTCTGATAAAAATGTGACGTTGCTTCAACGCAAATTCCGGGTTCAGCATTAATGACGGCAATCACGTCTTGGAGAGCCTTCAGAGGCTCTCCCAAATTAGCACCAAGCGCCACATACGCCTTATGAGCAAAACTCATGATCACTCCACGGGCTTCGTATGTAACAGAGCCGCTTTACGTACAGCAGGTTTTCTCGTACGGCGCACAGGAGCTTTTCTCTTTTTCGGCGCTTCTGTCTCTTGAGCCTTCACTGCGGGCGCATCATTCATTTCGATCGCGACATCCGGAACGATAACGATCTCATCACTTGCCTTCGGCGCTTCTTTTTTGCGAGGTGCTCGGCGAGTGCGAGGTTTGCGGGGTGGCTTAGCCGGTTTTTCGCTTCGACCGGCCATTTCATTGAAGGACTCTAAAACATCATCCTCAATGTCCAAGTCTTCAATTAAGCGATCCGTGTCGCGCACTTCTTGCCACGTTTGAGCCTCTTGCATCAATTGTTTTTTGATTTGTGCCTTAGAGGGCTTTTTCACTTCGCCGCGCTTAACTTTACGAGCTTGAGCGTTGAGTTCTGCTTGCTTTTGAACCATCTCATGGCGACGATCTTCGTCGGCTTCTTGAAATTGCGTCCACCAATCAACAATTTCTTTATCCACCAAACCCAAGATGCTACGCAAAAGCATAAAGTCGTAACCGGCGCGGAACTTCGGAATATTCAATAAACCGAATGTGGCACGCACGGAAGAGCGACGCAAGAGTTTTACTTGCAACACCCAAATGGTCAGAATGTCTTCAACAAAACGATTTTGAATGGCCAAACGCTCACACTGTTGGTGAAGCACTTCTTGGCCAGCGGCGATCATGGCAGGAATCTGGCCTTGACCGCGAGCGATATGTTCTTCAAAAATACGGTGCGTCATCGGCCACAAAAGCGTGGCAAACAAAAAGGACGGAGAGACCTTTTTACCGATGGAAATACGCTCATCGGTGCGTTGCATCGCCAACATCAAAAACTCTTCCCCATGGGGCTCTTTAAGGGCGACATCCAACAAAGGAATTACGTTGCGATAAAGGTTCAGGCTTTGTAATACTTCCAAGCACTTCACCGCCTTACCGCACGTTAAGAGTTTGAGGGCTTCATCAAAAAGTCGGGCCTCGGGAACGTTAGATAAAAGACCCGATTGACGTTTAATGGGACTTAACGTTTCTTCATCGATTTTGAAATTTAGTTTGGACGCAATACGCACTGCACGAAGCATCCGTGCGGGATCCTCACGATAACGCTCTTTAGCGTCTCCAATAATACGAACCACGCCCTCGAGAATGTCTTGCATCCCATTGTGATAATCAATCACTTCTTCCGTGGTCGGATTGTAGTAAAGCGCATTAATCGTAAAGTCGCGACGCGCAGCGTCTTCCCACATTTCACCGAAAACGTTATCGGAAATCACGCGACCAAAGCGATCCTTCTCAACGCCATCGGCGTGCAACGCACGAAAGGTCGAACACTCAATGATTTCTCGACCAAACATCACATGAACTAAACGGAAACGACGACCAATAATGATGGCGCGACGTTGGCAACGTTTGATTTGCTCGGGCGTTGCGTTGGTGACCACGTCAAAATCTTTCGGGGTGACACCCAACATCAAGTCACGCACAGCACCACCAACAACATAGGCTTCAAAGCCTGCTTGCTGAAGGTTTCTTACGGTTTTGATGGCTTCGTAGCTGACTTGACGACGGTTGATACCGTGTTCATCTCTTGAAATCACACGAGGCGTGCGATTGGGTTGAGAAGACTTTTTTGCAGGAGCAAAAAACTCTTTCGTATAGGCAATAATATTTTTGAACATTTAAGAAAAGTCCTTCCTGGGCCGCCCTCCGAAAAAGCGTCTGTTTCTTTATCGAGCAAAGAGTTCGATAACAGACCAACCTCGTTTTTCTGCTAGTTCTTTTAGTCGAGGATCCGGATTGGTTGCAACCACATGACCGTTAAATTTTTCTACGAATTGTATCAAGGGAAGGTCAGTTATGGAATCTGTATAGAAAACAAGATGTTCCAAATTCTCAATACACTCCCCTTTTGAGGTCAAAAAGTCCGACAACCGATTAATTTTGCTCTCGCCGTAGCAATAGTCTCCTAAGTGTTGACCGGAAAACTCCCCTTCGGGTGTCAAAAGTGGCGTCGTTGCCAACACATGCTCAATACCAAAACGTTCAGCAATGGGCGCGCTGATGAAGCGTTGCGTCCCCGTGGCCATCACCAACGTGTAGCCATCGGTCTTCATGGCAGAGACAAGCCCCAAAGCTGACGACGTAATTTTGGGGAAAATGATTTCGTTGAGAAAGTTTTCGCGAATCCAAAGAAGAAACTGACGAGGAAAACGCGCCAAAATTGCCATGTGATAAGCCATGAAGGCTTCGACATCAAAGTTTCCTGCCCGATAATCCGCCAAGAACTGATGACATTGAGCGACTTCGTCACGCATATCAACGCCACTGTGCTTGCCCAAATATTCAATCCATTGCACACCGGCATCGACCGATAAAAGCGTTCCATCCAGATCAAATACGGCGAGTTTCATTCTTTCCCCGCAATTAAAGAGTTTGCTTATCCAACCACTTTTTGAGTTCCGGTACCGTGATGGCATTTTTCTTTAAGGCCAACAATTCACGATCCATTTGGGATAACAAGCGAGAAAGCGTTTTAATGTCTCGAGGCAAATAGGTTTGCATCCACTTTTGCGCTTCGGGCGTCACCACAATGCCACGAGCCATGGCCTGCGCCATCAGCACTTCCCACATTTCGCCTTTTAAAGGTTTAATTTGGAAGACTGCGCCCCAAGTCAGGCGAGTCAGAATATCTTCGCGAACAAACTTCTCCGCCGGAGACTTTCTCCCCGTCATCACAAGCGTGGTGCCGGGATGCACGCGGATTTCATTGATGAGCGCAAATAAAAGATCAAGACCGTTTTCAGACAAGGTATCGACTTCTTCAACAGCGTAACGAACACGATCGGGTGAAAAAACGGGAACACCGTAGTCAATCAGCCCCATGGCTTGTGCCAAATGGGTCTTCCCCACGCCTTCAGGGCCCCAAAGGTAAACCAATTGAGGCTCTGCCACCTCGCTCATTTGTTTTAAACAATTCAAGGCAGGCGCATTCTCACCGACGACAAAATTCTCTAATGTCGGTGCAGGATCAATAGCAATGTCAAGGGGAAGTTGTTCAAACAGCATCTCTTTGTTACTAAATAGCCTTAAGCCTTGGTAAAATAGTAAGATTGACAGACGGATACGCAAGTGTACCGCCACATTTAATTTTTTTGGGGATTTATCCTACTATGACGCAACTTTCTTACGCTGCTGCCGGTGTTGATATTGATGCCGGTGACGAACTCGTTGATCGCATCAAGCCTTTGGCTAAGAAGACGCTTATTCCTGGCGTTTTGGCCAGTGTCGGTGGTTTCGGTGCTATGTTTGAAATCTCCAAAGAATACAAGAACCCTGTTCTTGTGACCGGTACGGACGGTGTGGGCACGAAATTGAAATTGGCCTTCACGTTGGGTCGCCACGACACGGTCGGTCAAGACTTGGTCGGCATGAGCGTCAACGACATCTTGGTGCAAGGTGCCAAGAGCTTATTCTTCTTAGACTACTTCGCTTGCGGTAAGCTCGACGTTGACGTTGCTGAACGCGTGGTGGGCGGTGTTGCTCGTGGTTGCGAATTAGCCGGTTGCGCTTTGATCGGTGGTGAAACAGCTGAAATGCCGGGTATGTACCCCGAAGGCGAATATGACCTCGCCGGTTTCGCTGTCGGTATCGTTGAAAAAGATGAAGCCATTGACGGCAAGTCCATTGCTGCCGGTGACGTTGTTTTAGGTTTGGCCTCTTCCGGCCCGCACTCTAACGGTTTCTCTTTGATCCGCAAGGTCGTTGAAGTGACGAACACCTCTTGGGATATGCCCTTGGATGGTCGCACGTTG
>CABSHY010000139.1 GCA_902477615.1 uncultured Sutterella sp. | reverse complement strand
CGAGTCGCCTATGACGCTGTCCAATCAACAGGTATCTAATGATTACCTTTTGTTGGTGGCACGAGACTTCTTAGCACTTGCGATGAATAACACACCTGAAAACGTGGACTTTAATCGCAAAACGCTTTTGCAACACGTCACACCGGCAAGCTTTGGCGAAATGGATCTTACTTTCAAAGAAAAGGCAGCAGAACTCAAGCGCCTTCGTGCAAGTACTTTCTTTGTAATCGATCAAGTCGATATGAAACCCGAAGCCTTGTCCGTCATTTTTGAAGGTTTCCGACTTCACTACATCGGACAAAAGGAAACGTTGCGTGAGAAAAAACGTTTAGTCATGAAACTGCAAGTCATTGCCGGGCGTCTGTACTTGAAGTCCTTGCATGAAGTGGATCTTCGTAGTCGTGCGACGCATGAAGAAACACAAAACAAAGCCTCTTAATGGGCTTTTCAGAAACCATTCTCCCTGACACTCTTATGAAACACATTCGTCTTGTTGCCCCTCTTTTGTTGTCTGTCTGCTTTGAATCCGTCTTGGCAGAAAACGCGACCTCATTGGTTCTTAAAGAACCTTTGACCAATGCCGATTTCGGCATTGTCGATGAACCTAAACCCGTGCGAGATGTCAAAAAAGCAATGGAATCCGGCACCGTTGCTCGCACCTTGCCAGGGTTTCCGGTGAGTGACTCCGGCCCCAATCGTATTGCGATTCAAGGACAAAAGATTGTTCAAGCGATTTACGATCAAACGCAATTGGAAGTTCAAACCGATGAAACAAACGGTCAGATTTTCGTCATTCCTCGTACAAAGACGCCCCAAGCGCTATTTCTAACAACAGATCAACAACAAACGCACTCCTTGACGCTCATCCCTCAAAAAACCGAGAGTCAAGAAATCGTGATTAAAGGAAAAACTCCCGCTTCTGAAAAAGCTACTTCTCGCACAGCGTTAGAAAGTTCAACTGAAGAACGACTTTCTTCGCTTCCCGTTGAAACCGCCGATACTTTCCCGCAGGCCATGAAAAACTTGATGATTGCCATGGCACGCAATGAAATCCCTGAAGGTTTCTCTGTCAATAATCGCTGCGGCGAGAACTGTCTTCGCCAATACGTTTCAGAAAACTATGACGCCAAAGTCATTCGTTTTCAAAATAAAGGCCTTCGCCCTCTCACACTCTCTGAACGATCGTTTTATCAGAAAGGGGTTCTAGCCGTCGCTATGACTCAACCGCATTTGCGCATCGATGAAAGCAGTACGGTCTACATCATTCGTCGATTAGTCAGAAGTGCATCTGCCGATCGTTAATAAAACACCTTTTTCTCTCCTTACTTGATGAACGCATCCGATTTTTAGAGTCGGTTGACCTTTTTGTTGCCTTATTTATGAAAACCACCGTTCGATTCCAACAATGGTTGCTCCTTATTGTTGTGCTCGTTGTCATTATTGTTCTCGCTGTCGTGATGGCCTATGTCACTCAAGACGATCACGTCATGCCGGTGAAAGAAAAGCCCACCACACGCATTCAAATCAACGATAGTCGTTTAGGGGAAGAGCATTTTGTCGCCTCTTATGGCGCACAGATGAACTCGCTTCAAAAAGAGATTCGTGATTTGCAAACGCAAGTCGCTCAACAAAAGGCACTCGATGAAAAACGCCGTCAGCGCAACCTTGCCTCTCAAGAAACTTTGGCGCTTGAAACTCAAGACGCAATGAACTTTATGGAAGGCACTTCTGCGTTTCCTCACAGTACTTCCGTCTCACCAAGGATTCCCCAACAAAGCGCACCCGTTAATCGCTTGGCTTTGAAGAAAGTGGCCAATGTTAAGCCCAAAGAAGAAAAGGTTGAGAAAAATCCTGTCGCTCGTAACCGTACACCGCAAACGTCCGGTGAAGAGCTTCTGATCACAGGCACCTTTGCTAAAGCTCGATTACTTAATGGTGTCGATGCCCCGACGGGAGGGCAAGCTAACGGCAACCCGGTTCCTCTTTTAATGGAACTCACCGACGCCGCGGTCTTACCCAACCGCTTTCGCTCCGACATTAAGCGCTGTTTTGTGACGGCTAATGCCACGGGCGACTTATCAAGTGAACGTGTGCTTGTCCGTCTTGATCGTCTCTCTTGCCTCACAAAGAAAGGAATGGCTATCGACGTGAAACTCACGGGTTACGTTTCAGGAGAAGACGGCAAAACAGGAATCAAAGCCCGTGTTGTAACGCGCTCCGGTCAAGCGATTGCCAATGCCCTTCTCGTGGGATCACTCTCGGGGCTTGGCAAAGCCGTGAGCCTTGCCGCGCAAGAGTCCACAACGCACTTCTCCGGCACTGTCACGGAATCCGTCACCAATCCTTGGAAAGCCGGATTGGGCGATGGGATGCAAGACGCTTTAGGGCGTGTCGCGGATTATTACTTGAAGCTTGCCGACAAGATTTTCCCTGTTTTAGAAATTGATGCCGGCCGTCAAGTGGAAATTGTGATTACCCAAAGCGCAATGATCAAAACCGAAAAACCACTTTTTTAATGTTTAAAAGAATGAACAAACCCATTTTTAAATCTTTTCCTTTAGCCCTTCTTTTAGGAACCTTTTTTATGAACTTTTCAATTACGGACACCATGGCGCACAGCCCTTTGGCTCACTAAATGACAGAGTCTGAAACCAAAGTGCTGAAAAATCTTCAAACGGGATTTCCCAATAACGGTGTTCGCTTTGCTCGTCAAACGCCCGTCAAGGGACTCTATGAAGTGATTCTCGGTACCGGTGTGAGCTTTGTTTATGTCGATGAGGAGGTTCTTCAAAAGACCACATTGACCGGTGAAAACGATCCGCAAAAGCCAAAGCTTTTTCGCTATTGGCTCTTTGGTGGCGTGATGTTTGACATGGTTGAAAAGAAAGAGTTGACGAAAGACTTAAAGACGTTAGCTCAAATGATTGATGTGAAAGCCTTGCCCATCAAAAATGCCATTGTCCGTGAAAAAGGCAACGCTGAAAATACCCTCTATGTTTTCACCGATCCCTTATGCCCTTATTGCGCCAAGCTTGAAGAAACGCTAGCCACTTTAGATAACGTGCGAATTTACACGTTCTTAACCCCCTTGGTAACGCTTCACCCCACGGCTCGTGAAGTATCGGCTCAAATTTGGTGTGCTACCAACCCGACCCAAGCTTTAGAAGACGTAATGCTAAAGAAACAACCGTTGGCACAAACGCCAGCCCAATGTGAAAGCCCGGTGCTTGCCAATGAAAAACTCATGCAAACGTTAGCGATTAAGGGCACGCCCACGATTTTCTTTGCCGATGGTAGGCGTGCAACGGGTGCGTTGACCCGCGAGCAACTCATCGCAGGCATGAGAGAAGCGCAAGAAACGCAAAAACTTGCTCAAAAGTTAACGAACACGCCTCCTCTTAAAAACTAAAGGATACGCCTCATGATTAGTTTCAGATTATTGAAAATCGGTGTTTTACCCCTAGTGCTAACAGGGTGCGGTTCCATCACCGGTTTAGAAAACGCCCAATCGGATTTTGCGTGTTCAGTAGAGATGCCTGCGCAATGCGCTTCGATGACGCAAGTTCATGAAGGGTTATCACGCAACGACAAAAGAAAGACTGCTCAACCGAATGGCGAGGAAGAATCGAAGCCTAAGCGCATCTCAGGCGAAATTACTGAACGCATTGTCTTAAACCTAGATAAAGAGGGTGGTTTAAAAGAAAAGTCCGCCTCGCCCATGCAACCTCGTCGACAAAGAGAAGAAATTCTCACCGTTTGGATTGCCCCGTTTGTTGATGAAGAAGGCGACCTTCATGATGAACAACGTATCCATGTCACGGTCAAAGCTGCCTCTTGGAGTCCTGATTCGTTAGTTGTTCCAAAAAACAATGACGCCAATACCCTTCATCCTCTTGACGATCAACGATCCGTTCGTGAAGTCCGAGTGAGGTAATCAATGGTGGCTTTACTTCAGAAGTCCGCTCATTGGACGCGTCGCCTTCGACGACAGGCCCAACGCCAAATGCTCTCCTTTAAAGAACGGGCGAATGTGACAATTGAATC
>CABSHY010000138.1 GCA_902477615.1 uncultured Sutterella sp. | reverse complement strand
ACACGGAAATGGTAACGACGGGTGCCATTATCTATGGTGACCAACATCGTCACTTAGACTTCAATGCTGAAGAGCATCCTGTTGCCCTTCAATTGGGTGGTAGCGACCCCGAAGCCTTAGCTCAATGCGCAAAGCTTGCCCAACAATGGGGTTACGATGAAATTAATCTCAATTGCGGGTGCCCAAGTGAGCGCGTTCAGCGTGGCTCCTTTGGCGCATGTTTAATGAGTGAACCTCAATTGGTGGCCGATTGTTGCAAAGCCATGCTCGATGTTGTTGATATTGATGTGACGGTAAAGCACCGCATCGGGATCGATAAAATTGAAGACTACGGGTTTGTTCGTGACTTTGTGGGTACGCTCTACGATACTGGTGTTCGTGTCTTTATTGTTCATACTCGCAATGCGTGGTTAAAAGGTCTAAGTCCTAAAGAAAATCGAGAGATTCCGCCCTTAAAGCGAGAAGTCGCTTTTGACCTCAAGCGTGATTTCCCGCAAGCTACTATCGTGATTAATGGTGAAGTGGGGGACTTGGATACCGCAGAGAGTTTATTGACGAAGGTCGATGGTGTGATGATGGGCCGAGCTGCTTACAAAACGCCGTGGGTTTTAAGTGATGTGGACGCAAGACTTTTCGGTGACAATCATCCGGTGCCCGATCGCGAAGAGTTAATCGACATCATGACCACGTATCTTGAGTGCGAAACGCCCAAAGACAGTCATGTGCCTCGCGCAACGGCCAAAGCCATGATCGGTTTGTTGCAAGGTTTAGCGGGCGCTCGATTCTATCGCCGAACGTTATCAGATCCGTTTGCTTTTGAAACTCAAGGTACGCAAGTGTTAAAAGCTGCCTTTGCCAGTGCAGGTTGGGGCGAACGTTTGACCGATGACCGTCGAGACGATGACGAATATTAACCGAATGTCTAACAATCATTAACTTTGTGCTAAGGATCGGATTGCTATAATCGTGCGGTCTATTTGTTGGAAAGAGAAATGAAAGTACTAGTCGCTGTTAAACGCGTTGTGGATTACAACGTCAAAGTTCGTTTAAACGAGGCCGGTGTGCCTGAAACGCAAAACGTGAAGATGTCCATCAATCCTTTTGATGAAATTGCAGCCGAATGTGCCGTTCAATTAAAGGAAAAGGGCATTGCCTCTGAAGTGGTTGCTGTGACCATTGGGCCGGCAAAGAGTTTAGATACGTTGCGTGTAGCCATGGCTATTGGCGCCGACCGTGGTATTCATATTACGACGGACGTTAATGTTGAGCCTTTGGAAGTAGCCAAGCTTCTTCAAAAGATTGTTGAAAAAGAACAACCCAAATTAATTTTGGTGGGCAAGCAAGCCATCGATAATGACTGCAATCAAGTGGGTCAAATGTTGGCAGCTTTGTGTGAAATGCCGCAAGCAAGTTTTGCCTCTAAGCTCGACTTGCCCAGTCAAGAAGAAGCGATTGTGACGCGTGAAGTCGATGGCGGTATGCAAACGGTGGCGGTGAAATTGCCCGCTGTGGTGACGGCCGATCTTCGCCTAGCTGAACCCCGTTATGTGACGTTACCCAATATGATGAAGGCTAAGAAAAAGCCTGTGGAAACCATTGCCGCAGATACGTTGGGTGTCGCTTTGGATTCCAAGATCAGTTACGTTTCTTTCGCACAGCCGGAAAAGAAGAAAAACGGTTTGATTCTGTCTTCGATGAGCGAATTGGTAGCCAAGCTCAAAACCGAAGCCAAGGTGCTCTAAGGGGAATGATGATGAAAACGTTAGTAATTGCCGAAGTCAGTGAAAAGGGTTTAAAGCCCACAGTGGCAAGCCTTGTGACCGCCGCCAAGCGTGTAACGGGTGAGATTGAATTACTCTTAATCGGTCAAGACGGAGAGGCAGCACAAGCTGCGCAAAAATTAGACAGTGTTTCGAAGGTGTTGGTGAACGCCGATCGCGGTGAAAACGTGATGTCGGAAACGTTAACGAATGCGGTTGTTAACTTAGTGAAAGAAGACGCTTCGATTACTCACATCTTCTTCGAATCGAGCTCTTATGGTAAGAGCGTGATGCCTCGCGTGGCGGCTTTACTTAATGTCGCTCCCTTATCCGATGTGATTGATGTGATTGATGAAAAGACGTTTGTGCGTCCGATTTTCGCCGGCAGCATTGAAGCAACGGTTCAAAATCTTGAGACTGTGAAGATTGCGAGCATTCGTGCAACGGCATTTGAACCGACGGCGTCCACTGGCGAAGCCGCTGTAGAAGTGTTGCCGACGTGGCCAGCTGCGATGAATTCTCGTAAGTTAAGTTTTGACGCAATCAAAACGGATCGTCCGTCTTTGCAATCGGCAAAGATTGTCGTGGCCGGAGGCCGTGGCTTAGATAACGCCGAAGGTTTTACGAAGTTGGTACAGTTGGCTGACAAATTAGGTGCAGCCGTTGGTGCCACTCGTGCAGTGGTTGATATGGGACTTTGTCCCAACGATTGGCAAGTGGGTCAAACGGGTAAGATCATTGCGCCCGAACTCTACATTGCCGTGGGGATTTCCGGTGCCATGCAACATATTGCTGGTATCAAGGATGCTAAGGTGGTGGTGGCGATCAATAACGATCCAGAGGCTCCGATCTTCGAAGTGGCCGATTACGGCTTGGTGATGGATGCCAAGGCGGGGATTGATGCGCTTTTAGCTGAGTTGGCTTAAAACACACCACCTCAATAACAACAAAAGACGGTCCGAGTGACCGTTTTTTGCTTTCTGAGTATAGGTTAAAGTCTATATAAAATATAAATTTAATACGATTGCTATTATCGAGCGGGGTTTCTATACTGAAACCGTGAGTTGATTGACGAAACGGTACAGTGAATCAACCATCTGTTCTGGAGAAACCCAAGTATGCAAGACATCGATCATATTCAAAGCTTTACCGATACGATGGCTAAATTTACGGCCTATTTTGGTAAGCACCTTCCTGATGACGTTGTGGAGAAGTTGACTGAACTTCGTAAAGAACAAACGTCTGAAATCTCAAAAATCATTTATGACGCCATGTTTGTAGACCTTGAATTAGCTAAGGAACGTAATGTTCCGGCTTGCCAAGATACGGGCGTCATTCAATACATTGTTCAAATGGGAGCTAATTTCCCCATTCGAAATGAACTTGAAGCATGCTTGAGAGAAGCTGTTAAGCGTGCTACTAAAGAAGCACCGTTGCGTCACAACGCTGTCCAAATTTTCGATGAAAAGAACACGGGGAACAACACTGGCGTAAAGATTCCTTGGATTGACATTGAAATCATTCCGGATTCTGATGAGTGCACGATTTATGGCTACATGGCTGGCGGCGGTTGCTCTTTGCCGGGTGTTGCCAAGGTCTTGATGCCGGTTGAGGGCTATGAAGCCGTGGTGCAATACATTTTCGATACGATTTGCGACCGAGGTGTTAATGCTTGTCCTCCGCTTTTGGTCGGTGTCGGGATTGCCGGTTCGATTGATGTCGCAGCAACGCTTTCCAAGCGTGCTTTGATGCGACCGGTCGGCTCCCACATCAGCAATGCTCGTGGTGCAGAGTTCGAACGTATGATCGAAGAAGGGTTAAATGAAGTCAACATTGGTCCTGGTGGTTTAACGGGGACGAAGTCTGTGATGGGTGTCAATGTTGAAGTGGCTGCTCGCCATCCGTCTTGTATCGCTGTTGCTGTGCAAACGGGATGCTGGGCACACCGCCGGGCCTGCATTCACTTTAAGTCCGATATGTCTTATGAATTCGTGAGCCACAAGGGAGCACAGTTATGAAAAAAATCTTGACGACGCCGATCAAGGCTGAAGACCTTGAAGATATCAAAATCGGTGATGTGATTTATTTAACGGGAACCTTGGTGACGGCTCGTGATGCTGCCCACCGTCGATTGGTTAAGCAACACCATCAACTTCCGGTGGATTTAAATGGACTTGCCATTTTCCACGCCGGTCCCATTATGGTGCCGTGTGAAGAGTCTCCGAGTGGTTACAAGGTGGTATCTATCGGGCCGACGACTTCCATGCGTATGGAAATGTTGGAAAAGGAATTTATCGAACAAACCGGTGTCC
>CABSHY010000137.1 GCA_902477615.1 uncultured Sutterella sp. | reverse complement strand
TCTTGAAGAACAACTCATTTTGCCAGCGATCGCGATAAAGATCAGCAATTTGCTCAGCCGATAAGTCAAAGTCATTGGTTAAAAACTCAAACCATTTATCTGTCGTTTCGTCATACCATTGAATGACTCGAAATTTCAGACCGTTGCAGCAAGCTAAAGCGGTTTTGCTCGTAAAGGAAATTTCATAGTCGCCCCAATCTGAGCCTTCACTGCGTAGTCCTTTGTAGTACGGAGTTGTTTGGGCATTGTCTTTGATTCGCGTAATAAAACTTGTTCCACGTTTACTGAGCCATGCGAACTGTTTGTAATCGTTATATCCTCGATCGATCACAACAATGCAACTGGCAGGAATTTTCCCGATGACAGAGTCAATTATTTTAATATCAGCAACTTTCGCAGTCGTCATATCGATGACTTCAGGAACGAGCGTTTGATTATTCAGTAGGGTGTGAAGTTTGATACCCCTTTTGCAACGACGATATTGAGCCCAATCAAAAAGGCTCAAGCATAAAGTAATTGTGGTTGAATCTAATGAGTAAACCGGCTTTTTGAAACGATTGCCCAAACGATTACCTAAAACAGATGTGAAACGTGAGACCAGGGCATGGTAAAGCTTTTCGTAGACAAGATAAGTATCGTGACTATTGCGATAACTTAAAGCAGATCGTTTGTATACTTTGGCTTGGATAGAAGGTAATTTGCCTACGGCTCTGTTAAGACCCTCTTCGATTTCACGAAGAGAATCACACTGAGCAATATGTGAAAAAATAAGCGTGTGAAAAAATAAGCGCAACAAGTTGATCCCAGCGAGTATACTTTGTTGAATTGCATTGTCGAGAACCGTCAATATCCTCAACGAATTTCAAAAAAATATTTTTGGGAATTAAATTTATAAACTGAGCGAAAACGCTCGTTGATACTGTCTTCATGGTGGGGGGTGTCTTTTGTTATGTAGGAGTTTCGAATCATACATCCCACCATGATCTTGTCAAAAAAACACAATCCACCAGATTAACAACTTATATTAAGTTCGTTTTGGACAGTAATGAACGAAGATGTTGCCTTCAATACCATTCGTCAAACAAGCGGTCGTTGGGATGTCACACATAACTTAGAGAACATCGTTTTTAACGAATTGCTCTACCGTGGTTACACGCTTTCGGTATTCACTCAAGACAATCTGGAAATTGACTTCTTGGCAGAAAAAAATAATCGCCAATATCTGATTCAGGTGGCCTATAGCATCGCAGAAGAAAGTACCTATAACCGTGAGTTTGCTCTCTTTAATAAAATGGATCAGAGTCGCCAAAAAATCATCATTACCAACGATGACATTGACTATTCAACGAGCACCGTGCGACACATCAAACTGAGAGACTTTTTGCTCAGCGATGATCTCTAATTAAAAAAACTCTACTTATCGAAAAATCCCTCAGATTCGTGAAGAAAACTGAGGGATTTTGCTTGAAGTTTCAGTCTTTCGAAGATTAAAGAACCTTAGACAAGAACGACTTCGTACGATTGTGTTGCGGGTTGTTGAAGATTTGCTCCGGCGTACCTTCTTCAACGACACTGCCGCCGTCCATGAAGATAACGCGGTCACCCACTTCACGGGCAAAGCCCATTTCGTGCGTCACCACCACCATGGTCATGCCTTCGTTAGCCAATTGCTTCATAACGTCCAACACTTCCTTAACCATTTCCGGGTCAAGGGCAGAGGTCGGTTCATCGAACAACAAGGCTTTCGGGCGCATAGCCAAAGCACGAGCAATACCTACACGTTGCTTTTGACCGCCAGACAGCTGAGACGGATAGGAACCGCTCTTGCTGCGCAAACCCACCTTGTCGAGCAAATTCATGGCGATTTCTTCAGCCTTTTTCGGATCCATCTTTCGCACTTGAATCGGAGCAAGGGTCAAATTTTGCAAAACAGTCATGTTCTCAAACAAATTGAAGTGTTGGAACACCATGCCGACTTCAGCACGAATGCGGTCGATGTTCTTCTTATCATCAATTTCTTCGCCATCGATATAGATGTGACCATCTGTCGGCGTTTCCAAGTGCGTGATACTGCGCAACAACGTGCTCTTACCCGAACCAGAGGGACCAATGATCACCACCACTTCTTTGGCTTTAATTTCCATGTTGACGCACGGCAACACCACATGATCACCGTAGGCCTTTTTTAAATTCTTAATTACGATCATTACTTGTATCTCTTTTCAAGGTAAGCCACTAAACGAGTAATCGGGAAGGTCAAGGCTAAGTAAATCAAAGCCACAGCCGTCCAAATTTCCATTGCACCGTAGGTACTGGCGATGATCAACTGACCTTGACGGGTCAATTCTTCAAAGCCAATGACGGAGACCAAAGAAGAGTCCTTCAACATGGCGATAAATTCATTGCCAAGCGGCGGAATAATGCGCTTAAAGGCTTGCGGAATCACCACGAATCGCATCGTTTGAGACCAATTCAAACCCAAAGAACGACCGGCTTCCATTTGGCCCTTATCAATAGAGAGAATACCGCCGCGGAAGATTTCTGCGATGTAAGCACTACTATTGATACTACAAGCCACAATGGCTGCAATGAACGGATCGATACGCGTACCGATTAACATCGGCAACGCAAAATAGATCATAAAAATTTGCACCAAGAGCGGCGTACCGCGCAAGAAGTCCACATAGATCTTTGCAGGAATGCGGAAAATGGCCACACGGGAAATTTGAGCAATCCCGATAAAAAGACCAAAGAGCAAACCTAAGCCCACACTAATGGCCGTAATTTTGAGCGTAACACCGGCTCCGACCAACAAGAGCGGGAAAGAGTCGATGATTAATTGAAAATCAAACATGTCGATGTTTTGCCTTTTCGTTGTTATTGATTATTGGCGAGCGCCAAACCACTTTTGGTAGATCTTGTCATACTCGCCATTGGCACGGATGATTTCCATACCCTTATTGAGTTTTTCCAAAAGTGCTTTATTGCCCTTTTTGACGCCCATACCGTAATTTTCGGCATCAAAAACTTGATTGACGGTCATCACCGTCTTGTCACCGCGGCGTGCGAGGTAGTAGTCAACAACAGGCTTGTCGTTTAACACGGCCTCACAACCTAAGTTCTTTAATTCCATGAAGGCTTCGGTAATGCTATTGAATTCCGTTACCTTGGCGCCCTTCACGCGATTGGCAGCCATAGCACCGGTCGTACCGATTTGAGCACAAAGGCGTTGACCTTCCAAGCTCTTTAAACCGTCGTACTTAGCTTGGTCAGCCTTACGAATCAAAATCACCAAACCGGATTGGTAATAAGGACTCGTGAAATCAATACGCGCTTGACGCTCAGGCGTGATCGTCATGGCGGCAGCCGTCACATCAATCACACCGGTTTGCAAGGACGGAATCAATGCATCAAAACCCATGTTATGAATTTTGATATCGTCGCCCACGGCCTTGGCCATTGCGCGAATCACATCAATATCGAAGCCCGTGACTTCATGGGTTTGCTCGTCCATAAATTCAAACGGAGCAAAGGTGGCTTCCGTGCCGATCGTAATCGTGCCGGCTTGAACACTAAAGGCCATCCCAACGGCAGCAAGTGCCCCCACAATCGTCTTTTTCATGAAAAAATCCTTTCAGTCTGTATTCGAATTGTCTTCGAAATTACTTCTGAGCTCCGAACCACTTCGTGTAAATACGGTCGTATTCACCGTTGGCTTTAACCTTTTCCAAGCCTTGGTTCACGAACTCTTGCATCTTCTTGTTATTCTTTGCCACGGCAATCCCGTAGTCTTCAGCCGACAGGGCTTCAGGCAAACGGTACATTCCTTGAGTGCCACGACGAGCCATATAGTAATCCATCACGGGCTTATCATGCACGACGGCTTCACAACCGCCATTTTGCAATTCTAAGAATGCTTCCGGAGCAGAGTTAAATTCCTTAACGTTTTGACCGGAGAACTTGCGAGCCGTAATAGCACCCGTGGTGCCGATTTGTGCGCAGAGCTGTTTACCCTTGATGCTATCAATCGTCGGATACTTCGCCTTGTTGGCTTCACGAACCATCACGGCCAAACCGGATT
>CABSHY010000136.1 GCA_902477615.1 uncultured Sutterella sp. | reverse complement strand
CTGTTACCACTTTTTGCTTGGGTTTTACAACTTTCACGCTAAAGTGTGATGAACCTTATTCTGTCTTAGAATCGGTCGTTCGATGAATTTTGTTAGAATTTACGGGTTAACCTTTTTTAGAGCTCAAAATGAAACGTGGTTTTTACTCCATTATGGGGGCGCAATTCTTGTCCAGCTTGGCCGATAATGCGCTTCTCATCGCTGCCATTGCCTTGTTGACTCAACAAAACGCTCCAGATTGGATGACGCCGCTTTTAAAGCTTTTCTTCGTTTTGAGCTACATCTGTTTAGCCGCTTACGTTGGACTGTTCGCCGATTCTATGCCCAAGGGCCGAGTGATGTTTTATACGAATATGCTCAAAGTAGGCGGTTGTTTACTCATGCTCTTTGGTTCGCACCCGTTATTGGCCTACGCTGTCGTTGGTATCGGTGCTGCGGCCTACTCCCCTGCTAAATACGGGATTCTCACCGAACTCTTGCCTCCCGTTAAACTCGTTTTAGCCAATAGCTGGATTGAAGGTTTAACCGTTGCTTCGATTATTTTGGGGGTTGTCTTGGGGGGCGTCTTAATTAATGACGCCGTGGCCAGTACGATTCTTGCAAGTAGCTTTCCTTTTGAGGCTTTAGGCATTGCAACGCCTGCTCAAGCCGCTATCGCCTTTATTGTTTTGGTGTACATGGGCGCAGCCGCTGTGAACCTTTTGATCCCGGATACTGGCGCTCGCTACCCGAAGGCAGACTTCCACCCCATCCAAACCTTAAAGACGTTCTATAAGAGCTGCTCCGTTTTATGGACGGACCGCTTGGGCCAAATCTCCTTATCCGTGACGACGCTTTTCTGGGGTGCTGGTGCCGTACTTCAATTCTTGGTATTAAAGTGGGCTGAACACGCTTTAGGCATGGACTTGTCGCAAGGCGCCATCCTTCAAGCCGTGGTTTCCGTCGGCATTGCCATCGGTGCCGTTTTGGCTGCGCAACTCGTTTCCTTAAAGGACTCCTTAAAGGTCTTACCGATGGGGATTTTGATGGGCATGTTGGTTACGGGCGCTGCTTACTTTGAACAATCGATGATGCCCGCAGGTGGCATTGAAATCGCAGGCTTCATGGTCACGTGGGCCATGTGGGTTGCCGGCGCCATCATGGTGGTCGTTGGTATCTGTGCCGGTTTCTTCGTTGTTCCAATGAACGCTCTTTTGCAACACCGCGGTTACGTGCTGATGAGTGCCGGTAAGTCCATTGCCGTTCAAAACTTTAACGAAAATCTTTCCATTCTCGTGATGCTCGGCATCTACTCTTTGTTAATCACTCTGAATTTAAGCGTGCCGACCACGATGTTGATCTTCGGCAGTTTCGTGATGGTTTCGATGTTATTGGTGATCTTAAAGCACCGCAAGAACCAACGTGAGTACGACTCGACTCACTTGATCGGTGAAGAAAAGCGTCACTAATATTGATGCAACTTAAGTCAAAGGGCTCTCAAAATATCGAGAGCCCTTTTTAATGGTTGATGGATTTTAAATTCCCAATAGACGATATTTAGCGGCCATAAAATCGCGCCAAGCTTCTAACTTGTCAGAGGGCGACCTCAACAAATAAGACGGATGGTAGGTCACGATAACTGGTGTCTCTACACCATTAATCGTTAACGTATGTGGCTTTTGACGCAACTGCCTCATGCTAGCTTCCGTGCCCAATAAAGCGTGTGCAGCAATGCGGCCGGACAAAATCACTACCTTGGGACTTAAAAGCGATAGCTGACGCTCAAGATACGGGCGACACATCGCGATTTCTTCAGGATGCGGGTCTCGATTATTGGGCGGTCGACACTTAAGTACATTAATAATCGCCACGTCTTTGCCACGTTGAAGCCCCAGGGCAATCAAAATGTTTTCTAAGAGTTCGCCACTTTTACCGACAAAGGGCTTTCCTTGAATATCTTCATCTCTACCTGGCGCTTCGCCGACAATGACCATCTGAGCGGTGGGCTCCATCGTACCGAAAACAGTCGAAAGACGCGTCTTGCACATCGCTTGACAGGCCTGACAGTGACTCACATAGTCACGCAATTGCGCCCAATCGGCTTGAGCAATTTCTGCGTTTGAAACAGGCTTTTGTGTCACTTCCCCCGGTTGATCCTTGGGCGGACGGATCGGCGTTAATTGATGAGACTCAACCTTGCCCGTTCCGGGGCTATCCAAACGATGAGGCTGTTTCGCTGGTTCTTTAGCCTGAGCAGGCGGAATCGTTGCAGGGGCAACCGGCTTTTCCACTTCGGGCGTCGGTTGATGGGACATGCCCCAACCGGTGCTTTGTTGAACTGGCGGTTCAATGGGAGTTTGAGGGCGCAACACGGATTGTGGCTGAGTCTGCGGTTGAACTTCCACTTTAGGTTCAACCGGCGCATCACGCATAATGGCAGCAGGCGACAACGGGTCTTCGTCATCGCGACCGATCCAAAGCGGACCAATGTCCATGGCCATCCATATACGTGCTTGTTGCGTATCCATCGTTTAAATGTCTTTATTTAAAAGTTCACATTGCATGACGATCGCATCTTCACGACCGTCCTTAGTCGGATAGTACCCTTTTCGGTGGGAAATTTCGTGGTATCCCATTTTGCCATAAAGCGCTTGCGCGGCAAGATTACTCACACGCACTTCCAAAAAGACGTTTTCAGCGCCCTTGTGCAAAAGTTCAGCGTGCATCGCTTCAATAAGCATTCGACCATAGCCTTTGCGTTGGCATTCGGGCTTAACGGCAATCGTTAAAATCTCAGCTTGCTCAAAAACCTGCATGAAAACAACGAAGGCACAAATGTCGTTGTTTTCTTTTAAAACCAAAAAGCGATGACCGGCATTAAAGGAACCTTCGAATTCACCTAACGACCAGGCAAACTCAAAAGCTGCTTTATCAATGGCGGCAACGATCGGAAGGTCCGCTTCTTTTGCGTTAACGATTTCAAGCATCACAAACGCTGTCCTTCTGCACGCTCTTTAATAGTAAGCGCCACACGGTCTCGAACATACAAAGGTGCGGCTAACTCAGCGGGTTGCCACATGTCTTTTAAGTCTTCACCTTGCCCCAAAGCCCATTCAATCATAAATGCAGCTTGGGGTTCTTGAAATCGCGTCGGGATCGAAAGATTCATCTCATAGACACCAATGGCGGTACCGACGGCTAAGTCTACATTATGCATTTGAAGCCAATCGCTCACGTTTTCAGGCTTAATGAGTTGTTCGGGTTCAACCTCAACCAAACGATCGCTTTCCACAGCGTAAATGGCGGCGTAGCACTCATTCATGCGAGCGTCATTTAATACGGCGATACGTTGAGCTTCGTGGCGGTAATGAAAGGCCAAAGACTTTAACGTCGACACGCCGATCACGGGTTTATCTAAACCGTAAGCAAGACCTTGAGCAATACCGCAGGCAATGCGCAAACCGGTAAAGGAGCCGGGGCCCGCGCCAAACAAAATGCCATCAATCGTTTTAAGCGACACTTCCATGTCTTTGGCGATCTCATCGACCCAAGGCAAAACGTAGTCAGAATGGCTATTGCCCAAGCGTTCGAGCTTTTGGACAATCTTGCCATCGACGGACAAAGCCACAGAACAAAACTCCGTTGACGTATCAAAGGCTAAATAGGTTGACATGATTTAATACACTTAAAAAATATCCGTCAATGATAACACGCACGAAGGCGTTAATCTTCGAGATGTTCGATGTTAGAGG
This sequence comes from uncultured Sutterella sp., assembly GCA_902477615.1. GTDB lineage: Bacteria > Pseudomonadota > Gammaproteobacteria > Burkholderiales > Burkholderiaceae_F > Aphodousia. Next base: position 363 of record CABSHY010000136.1, on the reverse strand, counting down.
CTAAGAAAAAGCGTCCGAAAGAGGGAGTATCTTTCGAACGCCAGGACGGATTGATGTTTAATCGGTTTAAGGAGCAGGAGGCGCTTTAGCGGCTCGGGTCGAATAGACCTCAACACTCATCGTGCGAATCTGCTCGCGCATCATGTGTCGCTCTTCGGGTGACAGATGACGGTGTGAGGCCTCTTGGCAAAGCGTGCCTCTTAATAAGGGCTCTTGTCCAGAGGGATGACGTGGCGAAACGTAGCGATCTCGCATCATCTCTCTTTGACGAGAAGTAAATTCTTGTCGCATGGAAACGCGATCACAATCAGTCATCGAAGCCCAATAGTGGCGTTGCATCTTACGGCTCAAATAGGGCCAAAG
>CABSHY010000135.1 GCA_902477615.1 uncultured Sutterella sp. | reverse complement strand
CGGAAACGAAGTCAAGTTCTTGACTCAATCCACCCAAGGTTTCAGAGATTATTCTTTATCAGAACAGACTCTTGCAAACTTTGATCAACCAATCTTCAATTACTCTCTCCAATAGTCGCACCACTTAATAAAATTCTTTAAGTTTGAATCAGCCCCGTATTTCCCTTCCAAATATTGTTTTGCGTACTGAGCATCCTTACGTACCGCTTTAAAATCAGCGAGCGAATAAAGGTTAGAGTTTTGTTCTTCTCCTTTGGCGACAAACCAAATTTCATCTCGACGGAACACTTCATTATTCATCGTCGTTAAATCGTGAGACGTGAAAATCAATTGCGAGTGTTTTTGATTAATTTGCGGATCGTTGTACAAACCAAGGATGTATTTCAAAAGCATCGGATGCAATTTGGCATCCAATTCATCGATTATCAACACCCCACCGTTTAATAGACTGGTGGCAATCACAGGCAACAGTCCGAACAACTTTTTCGTACCGCTTGATTCATCTCGTAATGTCAATTCAATATAGTCATCACCGATACGGTGTTTTGTGAACACTTCGATATTGTTATCCGGACGCTCTTCAGTTCGGAAGTCAACAATATCGACATCCATTTCCTTAAGCATTTCCAATACGAGTTTTTTTACTGACTCAGAACGGGAGATGGCAATTTGCAATTCCTGAATAGGATTGCCGTAATTGACAAACGTAATCTTGGAGCGGAACCAATCTATAACGTCTTTGACAATCGGGTTCTTTAAATTCGTAATCGCAAGATAGGACAATAAGGGAAGGTATGCAGATAACGTGTCTGTAATCTTTAACTTTTGAAAATCGCCCACTAACTCTGTCTTTTCACTTGTTCGAGTAAAAAGTTTTGATAGTTTCTTCGTCGAGTACTTAATTCGTCTCAAACTCTCAAAAACAACCTCATCATTGAATAATTGCAATTCATAGCAATACTCTGCCAACTCGGCTTGAAAATAAATTTCAAAGCAAGTTGGTTCTGATTTCATTTTCCGATCAAAGGCAAATGGAACAATGTCCTGATCTGAATATTGACGTCTCTTCCCCTGTGATGCGTTCATCGTCAAATCAATAGGAACGATAACTTTATCAAGCAACGCTCCCATAGCCTGCAACACATTGGACTTACCCCCACCGTTTGGACCATAAATAACGGCTAACGGAAGTAGCTTCTCATCCAATTGTGACGGAATGAGCTTATCTTCCAACTCTGTAATATTGGTCGCTTGCATATCAAGCGTGATAGTGTTTTTAATACTTCTGAAGTTTGAGACGGAGAATTGCGACAGCATAAAAACCTCCTTTTTTACGATTATACGTCGTTTTGTGAGATTTTTTCTCACAAATTGCACTCTAATGTGTACTTTCCACTTTTATCGCGCCTCGAAACATTCATTTTTTACTGATGATATACAATGTCACTCAAATGGGCGGTGACTACATGGCCGGCGTATGCCCTCGGTGACATCATCGGGGGCATAAGGCTTTTTTTGACATCTTTATTCTGATGTAAGGACTTTTGCCTTTCTCATCAATGCAGTCGAACTTGCTCATTTCCTCAACACTCACCTGAAAATCCGCTCTTAACAGCGAATTTTCCAAAGCTCCTCAACCAGTCTGTGATATAGTCAAAGAAGAACGCCATTTTGAGGAACCTCACGATGCCAAAGAATCAAAAACAAACACAACCCGTGCGCAATGGCACGGCTTTCTCTGACCTTTTCCAAGACGTCTTCGGACTTGAAGCGTGCGGAACAAAAAAAGACCCCCAACGCTCGTCGAGCCGTTCCCTGGCAATGGGTCATCTGGGGCGGTTTAATCTTCTTTTGCTTGGGCTGGGGCATTAGCCACAGTGCCAATTCTTTCTGGATTTTAGTGGTGGCCGTGGCCGCAGCAGTCATTGTCTTTTTGGCCCGATCCACCGAAACCGTTGAACCGCAAGTCTTTCTTTTAACGGATAACCGTACGGAAGAACAAAAGAAGGCCTATCGCAACCAAGCACCGAAAAAACCCGCTCCTCGCAAGCGTCCTGCCCGCCGCCCGCAAGCGGCAAATCAAGCCGCTAAGGCCGAACAAACGCAAGTGAAGGTCACAGAGACCGCTCCGGCACAACCTGCCGTGAAGGCTGAAGAAGCTACGACAGAAAAAGCCACGGCGACTGCTAAACCTAAGCGCCAACCTCGTAAGAAACCGGCGCCTAAGACAGCTTCCAATGCAACTCCTAAGGCAACGACGAAGGCTGCGCCTAAATTAACTCCGAAAGCGACTCCGAAGACTGCCGCTAAGGCTGCCACTAAAGCCGTACCCAAGGCTGCAGCTGAAGTGAAAGAACCGGTAATTGCGCCTCTTGCGACAGAAGCGAAACCCGCAGAACCCAAGGCTAAACCCGCGGCTAAAAAGCCTGCAACGGCAACGACGAAGCCCAAAGCTCCGCGCGCTCGTAAACCTCGCACGACAGCGGCAAACAAAGCGCCACGCGTGACTAAGGCGGCAAAGCCGGTCGCTCCTGAAGCACCAGTGACACCAGCTGAAAATTAAAAGCAAATCATCACTATTAGCCCGAGAAGCTTTCTTTCTCGGGCTTTTTCTTGTCGTTAACCAGTAGTTCAAACACCTTAGAACTGCCTAAAGTACTTATAGATAAACCCTAATTGTTAACGGTACGATTGAGAAGAACTGTCGGTGGACGTCTTTGTCCACGCATAAGAGTTTTTGAGCAAGAAAGGAGTTTCAAATATGTACTTTGACAGTATGCTCTGGTATCTCTTTATCTGTTTGTTGTTCTTTGGTATCGGTGACTTTTTAGGTGTTGCCACCAAGGCCAAACTCTCTGCCGTTTTCGTGAGCTTGTTGCTTTTCTTAGTAAGCTTCATGAGCGGTCTTATTCCGCCTGACATTATTAACCAAGCTGGTCTTTCCCAAATGGGCAAGTGGGCCGTGGGTTTCATTGTCTTTAGTATGGGCACCTCCATCAATTTGAAGGAACTCGCCCAAGAATGGCGTACTGTCACGACCGCCGTTCTTTCCATGTTGGTCGTAGCTGCCGCCATGTTCGTTTTGGTTCCTGTTATCGGCTACAACGAAGTGATCGTCAGTGTGCCGATTATCAACGGCGGTATTGTCGCTACGCAAATCATGACGTCGGCAGCCATGGAAAACGGTCTTACGATCGCTGCTGCTTTGGGTACGATTTTGTACGCTGTGCAAAAGTTCTTCGGTACGCCTTTTGCCTCTTTCTTCGGTATGAAGGAAGCCAAGCGCATTTTGGAAATTTACCGTGAAACGGGCGTGAACCCCAATGCACAAAAGAAGTCGGCTGACGGCAAGGACGCCAAGCCCACGTTCTTTGAAACGCACAAGAAGTACTACGGTGCTTTTGTCTGCTTGGCCATCACTGCATTTTTTGCCTGGGTTGCTTTCTGCATCGGTAAGTGGACGGGTTTGAGCCACACGATTTGGGCCTTGGTGTTGGGCGCTTGCGTGAGCTCCACCGGTTTGGTTCCGAAAAACATCTTGATGCAAGCCAAGTCCTCCGGCATTTTCAACGTGGCCGTGTTTGCCACGATTATTCCGAGCTTGGCCAAGATTCAACTCGCTGACTTGATCGTTTTAAGTTACAGCACGGCCGCCGTTTTCGTCGTGGTGTTTGCTGCTCTTTACATCGCTTTCGGCATTCTCCCCTTGTGGAAGATTCAAGGCTCGAAGAACGTCGCCTTGGGTGTGGCTGCCGGTCAACTTTTAGGCTTCCCCGCCACCTACTTGATTGCCAATGAAGTGGCACAAGCCGCGAGCGAAAATGAAGAAGAAAAGCAAGTCGTGCTTGACGCATTGATGTCGAAGTACTTAGTTGCTGGTTTTGCTACGGTGACCTCGTTCTCCGTTATCATCGCCGGTTTCTTCGAAAAGTTTATTGTTATTTAATGCTCGAATTTGAAAAAGAAAGTGAGGATTTAACATGTTTAAGTTTGATGCTCAAGACTACCCCTACGCCTCTAAGCGCAATGTGGTTTACGCCAAAAACGGCATGAGCTGCGTGGGTAACCCTTCTGGCGCTGCAGCGGGTTTAAAAGTGTTGCTTGCAGGC
>CABSHY010000134.1 GCA_902477615.1 uncultured Sutterella sp. | reverse complement strand
ACCTGATTTAGGTCCCTTGGAAAACCCTTAATTTTTGGGTTTGTCAACAGTCTGAACTCCGATTTTCGTCGGAGTTTTTTGTTGGTGGTTCGAATTAACCGTAGTAACCGCCGTGACGATGAGCGCGAAGTTGCTTCACACCCATGTCGTCATAACGTTCAAACGGTTGGTGAATCCAAGGATTGTTATCCAAAAAGTCCACATAATAATCGGGCTTCAAAACAGAATGGCTCTTCCACCAAAGAACGGCCACACGGATTTCGGTGATCGCTGGATAAGACTTCTTTAAGTGTTCAACCACTTTCTTCACGGTCTTACCGGAGTCGACCATATCATCGACCAACAACAAACGACCCTTGATTTCACCTCCCGTCTTCGTGATAAAGGCAGCGATATCCAATTCACCTTGTTGCTTACCGGCTTCTTCACGGTAGGAGCTCGTGGCTAAGATTGCCAACGGAATGTTGTGAACGCGAGAAAAGATGTCGCCTACACGCATACCACCGCGAGCCAAACACAACAAAGAGTCAAAGTGATAGCCATCAGCGTCGACAGCTAAAATCAAACGTTCGACTAAGTCATCGTAGTTGTCTTGAGTGACGTATAAATCGGTCATAAGTCAAAAGGAGGGCGACTGTCGCCCTCTCTCCGTAAAGGAATTATTTAACGAAAGGATTGTCCAACATGATCGTATGAGCACGATCCGGGCCCGTGGAAACCACTGCAATCGGGCAACCGGAGACTTCGCTCAAACGTTGCAAATAACGCTTGGCTGTTTCAGGCAATTGATCCCAATCGGTTACACCGTACGTGCTTTGTTCCCAACCCGGGAAGTCTTCATAGATCACTTCACATTGTGCACAAGCTTCAGCACCGTAAGGCATCACATCAACTTCCTTGCCTTCGTACTTATAGCCAACACCCAAACGAACCGTTTCAAGACCATCCAAAACGTCAAGCTTCATTACAGCCAAACCGCGCAAACCGTTAATTTGCACAGCGCGACGCATAGCAGCACCGTCAAACCAACCGCAACGACGCGGACGACCCGTCACGGCACCATATTCGAAGCCCTTGTCACGCAAATGTTGACCAAGATCATCATTCAATTCCGTCGGGAAGGGACCTTCACCAACACGCGTACAGTAGGCCTTCGTGATACCCAAAACATAATCAATGCGATGAGCACCGACCCCGGCACCGGAGCAGACAGCACCGGCAACCGTGTTAGAACTCGTCACATACGGGTACGTACCGTGATCGATGTCAAGCATGGAGCCTTGAGCGCCTTCAAACAAGAAGGACTTACCTTGATCCATCAACGTGTTGATCGTGTAAGAGATATCCATCACCATGGGCTTAATACGATCGGCATAGGCCAACGTATCGTCAATGACCTTATTGACATCCATAGCTTGAGCACCCAAGTGCTTCGTCAATACGAAGTTATGGAGTTCCATTGCATCGCGGACACGTTCTGCAAAGTGTTCGGGATTGAAGAGGTCAGCCACACGAACGCCACGACGGGAAACCTTATCTTCGTACGTCGGGCCAATACCACGACCGGTGGTACCGATCTTTTTGGAGCCAGCAGCGGCTTCACGAGCGTGGTCAAGTGCCACGTGATAAGGCATGACCAACGGAGCGTTACCGGAGACCTTCAAGCGGTGTTCGGCCTCACAACCGTTTTTCTTTAATTGTTCAATTTCACCAAAGAAGGCTTCAGGGCTAAAGACAATGCCGTTACCCAAATAGCAGGTCATCGTCGGGTGCATAATGCCGGACGGGATCAAACGCAATACCGTCTTGTTACCGTTAATGACCAATGTGTGACCGGCATTGTGGCCACCGTTGAAACGTACCACACCGTCAACCTTTTCGGTCAACCAGTCAACAATCTTACCTTTACCTTCGTCACCCCATTGGGCGCCGACAACAACAACGTTTTTAGCCATTGTTTATCCCCGAACCTATTTAAAAATTCTTAATTGAGCGGCGGTTTCTTTCCGCACTCCACAATTTACTAATTATGACTGAGTTTGCGTGTATTGTGAAGAGACAAATTCGTAATTTTCTCTTTCCTCGGCAGAATAATCATCACGGTAGAAAAAATTCAGAATTTTCTTGACTTCAAACAAAGCAAAAGGCCCTGTAGATTTCTCCACAAGGCCCTCTTTATTGATGGATTTAAAGCGTTACCGTCCAGATGATGGCGACACCTGCCAAAAGCAGAAAAAGTCCAAATCGACGAATCGTCTCAGGTGAGGCTTTTTCCGTCAAATCGTGCATCGCTTCCAACCAACGCTTCGGTGCCACGAAGGGAATGAACCCCTCGATAATAAACACCAGAGCAATGCCTAAAATCCAATCGTTAATCGTCATGATGCCTGTCTTACTTCGGATTCTTCATGTACTTAAAGAAGTCTGAAGAGGGATCGACCACCATCACATCCTTCTTATCGGCAAAGCTTGCACGATAGGCTTCGATGTTACGATAAAAACGAGCAAATTCCGGATTCTTACCGAAGGCAGCGTTATAGGTTGCATTGGCAATCGCATCACCCTCACCCTTTAAGGTTTGAGCTTGACGATAGGCTTGAGCCAAAATCACTTCTCGCTCACGATCGGCGTTAGCGCGAATCTTTTCAGCCTCAGCAGCACCCGTAGAGCGTTCTTCAGCGGCCACGCGCTTACGTTCGGCTTCCATACGACGGTAGACAGACTCGGAAATTTCAGGCGTAAAGTCAACGCGCTTTAAACGAACGTCAACGATTTCCACACCAACGTCATTGACACGTTGTTGAAGACCCGTACGAATTTCGGTCATGGCCATGTCACGTTCACGAGAGGTAATGGCGTTAACCGTACGCTTATTAACCGTTTGGTTCAAAGCATCACGCAAAAGCGCGGAGATTCGATCGTTGGCAGCACGTGCGTTACCTTGGAAAGACACCCAGTAGAGACGCGGGTCAGAGATGCGCCACTTCACAAAAGAGTCAATCAAAAGGTTCTTCTTTTCACTCGTTTGAATCAAGTCAGCACTCGGCGTATCCAACGTCAAAATGCGCTTATCAAGATAAACCACATTTTGGAAAGGAGGCGGCAACTTCACGTGTAAACCCGGCTCCGTTTGCACTTCCTTTAATTCACCCAAGGCAAACACAAGGGCGTACTCACGTTCTCCCACGGTGTAGAGGCAGAAGTTAGCCACACCGATTGCCACCAAAAGTCCTAAAGCTAAAGAGGATAATTTTTTCATCGTCTTCTCCTTCATTAGCGAGTACGCGTGCGCATATCACGCACTTGGTTAATCGGAGAAGTGTTCATGCTCTCCAACGGTTTTTCAGAGGCGGTTGAGTTCTCAGAGGACTCCATCGTCATATCTTTTTGCAACGATTGAATCGTTTGCGTCTTGTTTTGTTCCATTAACTTGTCAAACGGCAAGTAGAGCAAATTGTTACTGCCCTTGCTATCGACAAAAATCTTCGTTGATGACGAAAGCACTTGTTGCATCACGTCAACGTACATACGATCACGCGTGACTTGCGGTGCCTTTTCGTATTGCTTCAAAATTTGCGTAAAGCGTTCGGCATCACCTCGTGCGGCTTCGACCACACGAGCCTTATAACCTTCTGCTTCTTGCGTTAAACGAACGGCCATACCGCGTGCCTTCGGAATGACGGCATTGGCATAAGCTTGACCTTCGTTAATTTGACGTTCACGGTCTTGACCGGCCTTGACGGCGTCATTAAAGGCCGCTTGTACCGGTTGCGGCGGTTGAGCATTTTGGATAGCCACCGACATCACTTCGATCCCCGTTTGGTAACGATCGAGCATGTCTTGCATAATCTTTTTCACCGCTTCGGCAATTTCTTGCTTACTTTCAAATAAGACGTTGTCCATGCGCAAGCGACCCACCACTTCACGCATGGCGGATTCGGCAGAATGCAACACGGAGTCATCCGGATTTCTGGAGCGGAATATGTAGTTCATTGCCCCTTCGCCCGGTTTAATACGGTATTGCACGTTAAAGCGAAGGTCAACGATGTTTTCATCATCGGTCAACATCAAGGCTTCTGCTTCACGAGCCACACGACCTAAAGCACCGACTTCAAC
>CABSHY010000133.1 GCA_902477615.1 uncultured Sutterella sp. | reverse complement strand
TCGGTAGTTTCGATTTCAAACAAAAATCCGTTCGCAATCCACTTTAAAAAATGGGATACGTGAACGGATTTTTTTGTTGGTTCTTTTTAATGTCTGAAAACAGTTTGCAACGTCAATCGCTCTACGGTTGGATTGCGCTTACACTCTTCATATTGACCCGCTAGCAATTAGGTGATTGTTAACGTGGGTCTCGTGTGTGAGCCCAATGGCCCGTGTTTAATTCCGGTGGCACCGGGCCTAATGGCGCCCTCAAGCGTGGCCGTTGCCGGTATGGCACTTGTTTTGCGCAATGCTGTTCAAGCTTTCATCGGTGCCTCATTTTCCTTGGTGGCCGTGACCATTGGGACACTTCTATCGGCGCTTTTTGCCGAATCTGCTTTGGTCATCGCTTCAGCAACGGCCTTTTGTTTTTCTTAGTTGGCTGATTTTGCGGTCTACACTCCGACGCGAAAGCGTTTTCCAGCATTCTCAGTCGTGATGGCAGGCCTTGTGGGCTCTTTTGTCGATAGCGCTATCTTTTTGTCGCTTGCCTTCGGTAGCATCGATTTCATAGAAAAATAGCGAGGAAACTTGGGAAGCGAACAAAACATCGTTTTGTTTGCCCAAGCTGTGGTCTCCGAGCTCACAGTGACTTAAATGCAAGTCAAAATTTGCCAGGATTGGGCTATCAGCTGATAGTTCAAGGGTTGTTGTAAACCGACCTAATGTTGAGTCTCGAAAGAGATGACAATAAATCAAAAGCTTGCGACTTAATGAGTCGCGAGTTGTTTACCGTCGGCCAAGTGTTGGGTAAGTTCTGGATGTCTTTGTTGGCCGGCGTCATTATTCGTTATTTCCGCTCCCATTGGGTAATGAATCTCAAGTTCTAGACGTTTTTGTGTCCCTAAGCTCTTTTTCTCATTGAAGAACCCCGAAGCGATACGTTAAAATTTTCGTTTCGTTTCCGCGCTGGTTTGTTCTACCGGGGCTTGCGGTTGCCGATTTTTTCTTAACAATTCGGAGGCTCTTATGTCGCATAAGTGGCTGCAACACCAAACGCTTTGCGGTTGGGTTGCTTTAACGCTTTTTATCCTCACGATCCCGGTAGGTAACTGGGTCGTTGTCAACGTCGGTTTAGTTTGTGAGCCGAACGGTCCTTGTTTAATTCCTGTTGCACCCGGCCTTATGGCACCCTCTGCGGTGATGATCGCAGGTCTTGCGCTCGTTTTACGTAACGCCGTACAAGCCTTTTTAGGGGCTTACTTTTCCTTAGTGGCAGTCGCTGTCGGTACGCTTTTATCGGCTTTTTTTGCTGAACCCTCGTTGGTTGTGGCTTCGGCTGCGGCCTTTTGTTTTTCAGAGTTGGCTGACTTTGCCGTCTACACTCCCATGAGAAAACGCTTTCCGGCTTTCTCCGTTGTGATGGCAGGCTTGGTGGGTTCCATTATCGATAGCGCCATTTTCTTGTCGCTTGCCTTCGGAAGCATCGATTTTATCGTCGGTCAAGTGTTGGGTAAATTCTGGATGTCTTTGTTGGCGGGGATGGTGATTCGCTATTTCCGAGCTCAATTGGCAGAACAGGTAAAATTTTAAAATCTCTTAAAAATCAAGCATTACTTGCAGTAAGCCTTGACGTTCGATTAGTCTTCAAGGCTTATTTTTATCTCCGGTCTTGAAAAAATAGGATTCGTCCCCATATATCAATCATCGTAACAATAAAACTCATAACGGAGTCATAAATCCATGCAAGATCCCGTGAAGAACGAAGCTGAAGAAATGAAGACCTGTGGTCAAGAAGGTTGTGCCTGCGATCAAGAATGCGCAGCACAATGCGAAGCTTCTCAAGAACCTGTCGTTGAAACCACTGAAGAGGCCAAGGAACCCACGATTGAAGAATTGTTGGTGGCTATGAAGGCTGAAAACGATAAGTTACAAGACATGTACATGCGCGCTTTGGCTGAAATGGAAAACGGCCGTCGTCGTGCTGAAGAGTCTGTCGAAAAGGCTCACAAGTTCGGTGTTGAAAAGTTCGCAAAGAACCTTTTACCCGTGCTCGATAGCTTGGAAAAGGCTTTGGAATTGTCTACCGACAAAACCTCTCCCATGATGCAAGGCGTTGAAGCGACCTACCGTCAATTCATCCAAGCTATGGAAAGTAGCGGCATGGTTGAAATCAATCCGGTCGGCGAAGCTTTTGACCCCACGCGTCATCAAGCCATCTCTATGGTGCCCCCGCAAGAAGGCCAAGGCTCCGGCGTTGTGGCTCAAGTCTATCAACGCGGTTGGATTTTAAATGAACGCGTGCTTCGTGCCGCCATGGTGAGCGTAACGCAGTAACAAGTTTTCGGAGAAATGAAAAAAAGTTACATTTCTCCCCTTGAAAATGCATCTAGCAACCCCATATGAGAGTTAGATGCATGAGGAATGCGGTGAAATCCGCCCTCAACGTACAGATTTCAAACAAAAAGGAAATTTAAAAATGGCAAAGATTATTGGTATTGACTTAGGTACGACGAACTCTGCAGTTGCCGTGATGGAAGGCGACAAGGTTCGTGTGATTGAAAATAGTGAAGGTGCTCGTACCACGCCGTCCATCGTTGCCTACATGGACAACGGTGAAGTCTTGGTCGGTGCTACGGCCAAGCGTCAAGCTGTGACGAACCCGAAGAACACGTTGTTTGCTGTCAAGCGTTTGATCGGCCGTCGTTTTGACGACGCTGAAGTTCAACGCGACATCAAGTTGATGCCCTTTACGATCGCTCGTGCTGAAAACGGCGACGCTTGGGTTAGCGTTTTGGAAGACAAGAAGCTCGCTCCGCAACAAGTTTCTGCTGAAGTTTTGCGCAAGATGAAGCAAACGGCTGAAGACTACTTGGGCGAAACGGTCACGGAAGCCGTGATTACGGTTCCGGCTTACTTTAACGACAGCCAACGTCAAGCAACGAAGGATGCCGGCCGTATCGCCGGTCTCGAAGTCAAGCGTATCATCAACGAACCGACCGCTGCTGCTTTGGCTTTCGGTTTGGACAAGGCAGGTCAAGGCGACAAGAAGATTGCCGTTTATGACTTGGGCGGTGGTACGTTCGATATCTCCATTATTGACTTGGCCGATGTTGATGGCGACAAGCAATTTGAAGTGCTCTCTACGAACGGTGACACGTTCTTGGGCGGTGAAGACTTTGACCAACGTATCGTTGACTTCTTGATCACGGAATTCAAGAAGGATACGGGCGTGGACTTGAGCAAGGACATCATCGCTTTGCAACGTTTGAAGGACGCTGCTGAAAAAGCCAAGATCGAATTGTCCAGCCGTCAAGAAACGGAAGTGAACCTCCCGTACATCACGGCTGACGCAACGGGTCCGAAGCACTTGAACATCAACTTGACGCGTTCTAAGTTTGAAAGCATGGTTGAAGATTTGGTCATGCGTACGATCGAACCGTGCCGTAAGGCTTTGGCTGATGCCGGTTGCTCCGCTAGCGACATCACTGACGTGATTTTGGTGGGCGGTCAATCCCGTATGCCGAAGGTTCAAGAAACGGTGAAGGAATTCTTCGGTAAGGATCCGCGTAAGGACGTGAACCCGGACGAAGCAGTGGCTATCGGTGCTGCTGTTCAAGGCTCTGTGTTGACGGGCGAACGCAATGACGTTCTCTTGTTGGACGTGACGCCGTTGACCTTGGGTATTGAAACGTTGGGTGGCGTGATGACGGCCATGATTAACCGTAACACGACGATCCCGACCAAGCACGCTCAAGTGTTCTCTACGGCTGAAGATAACCAACCGGCAGTGACTATTAAGGTCTACCAAGGCGAACGTGAAATGGCTTCCAACAATAAGCTCTTGGGCGAATTCAACCTCGAAGGTATCGCTCCGGCTCCGCGTGGTTTGCCGCAAATTGAAGTGACGTTTGACATCGACGCTAACGGTATCTTGCACGTTGCCGCTAAGGATAAGGCCACGGGTAAGGAAAACACGATCACGATTAAGGCTAGCTCCGGTTTGAGCGAAGACGAAATCAAGCGCATGGTTGACGATGCTGAAGCTAACAAGGCCGAAGACCACAAGCGTTTTGAATTAGCTCAAGCTCGTAACGTGGCTGACGCTTCCATCCACCAAGTTCAAAAGACCTTGAAGGATTTGGGCGATAAGGTTGAAGCTGCTGACCGTATGGCTTGCG
>CABSHY010000132.1 GCA_902477615.1 uncultured Sutterella sp. | reverse complement strand
CCGATGTCCCACTCAAGCGTGGCCGTTGCGGTACCAAAGAATAAAAAGACAAAGCCCCAGAAGATGCAAAAGTGAATCACCCCGGACGGCGTTTTTAACAAACGACGATGCATAAACGCATCACGCCAAAGACCGCCCCAACGACGCTTATGATCGATAGGGAGATCATCGGGTTGACCGGCCTTCCAAAGTTTCACCGACTTATAGACACCCCAAAGACAGATGAAAAGTGCCGAAAGACCGAAAATATAAACACCGATTTCAGCCCATAACGGAACGTTCCAAAAGGCGGGACGAATTGGCATATCAGTCATAAAAAATTAACCTTCCGAGGAGAATACTTTTCGTTTTACTTTAATCTCGCATTTTAATAGAGATTTGAGTTCCACACCTTATCCAAACGTTTAACGCTCACAGGCATCGGTGTTCTTAATTTTTGAGCAAATAGTGAGACTCGCAACTCTTCAATCATCCATCTAAATTGAGTCAGGCGCTCATCGGCCACTCCTTTGCGACGGGCGATTTCTCGCTCATAGAGCGTGACAAAACGCATCACATCACGCATCTTTTCAGCGTCCTTGGTTTGCTCGTCTTGCCACTTTTCCAATCGCAATAAAATCGCTCTCAAATAACGCGGGTAATGCACCAAGTGCTCATAGCCGACAGTTAACAAAAAGTCTTTAAAGAAAAGTCCCGTCATTTGCGATTGAATGTCTTCAACCACACGTTTATCCGGACAGGTCTTTAACTTGCGAGGAACCTGAACTGCCAACTCCACGATTTCTGTCAACAAACGACTGATTTCTTGCGCAATGAGGTTGAGTTTCCCCTTCACGTCATTGCGACGCACTTCAAAAGCTCGCTCATCATTGGGCCACGGGCCTTGGAGCGCCGTTTGTTGAAGTGTTGCATCAATGATGGCTTCTTGCATCGCTTCAAAACTATCAAAGGCTTTTGCTAACGCGGGCACCATCGCCGCTTGCATTTGAATCTTTTGCAACGCTTTAAGACTCTTTTCAATAAATCGAATCTGTTCTCGCAAACTCAACTTAAAGAGTCGCATTAAGCCTCGCTCGTGACTCTTTTTGGCCTGATCGGGATCGTCAAACACTTCCAATGTGCAGTACGTACCGTGATCAACCAAGGCGGGATGCCCGATTAACGATTGGTTTTTGCGTTTAATCTCCATGATGTCAGGCAACTCACCAAAGCTCCATGAAGTAATTTCATCGTCCCAATCGCAAGAGACTTCCACTTCTTTTGCTGCCACCGCTTGGAATGACTTCTGCGCTTCTTGCCCCAATTCACTACGCAAATTAGGAAGGTTGCGACCCATGGCAATTTGACGACCGTACTCATCCAATACTTTAAAGTTCATCGTCAAGTGAGGCGGAAGCATCTCAAGCTTAAAGTCCACCACATTGGGTGCCACTTGGAATTGCTCTCGCATATCGTCAATGATGGCTTCACGAAGCCCACTCGTACCAAACGTATCTTCGTGACGAAGAGCAAAATTTTTCGCGTATTCTGGTAACGGCACACAATGGCGACGGAATTTTTGCGGCAAACTCTTCACGAGAAGCTGAACCTTCTCTTTAAGCATGCCGGGCACCAACCATTCAACGGCCACTTCATCGACCATGTTAAGCGCATAAAGAGGAACGGCCAACGTCACACCGTCTCTCGGACTTCCCGGCTCAAAGTGATAGGTCAACCCCATCTCAACGCCCTTCATCGTCATCACTTTCGGGAAGTATTGCGTGGTAATCCCTGAAGCTTCATGGCGCATGAGTTCGTCTTTGCTTAAATACAAAAGTTTCGGTTGACTCTTTTCTGCCGCCTTTCGCCATTGCTCAAAAGTCACGCCATCAACGACATCGGCTGGAATTAACTTATCGTAGAACTGTTCAATCAAGACATCATCAACCAATACGTCCAAGCGACGCGACTTGTGTTCAAGATTTCGAATTTCTCGAATCAAGTTTTGGTTATGCTTAAAGAAACTGGCTTGGCAGTCAAAGTCCCCGGCCACCAGTGCTTCACGAATAAAGAGTTCACGGGCAAGCACCGGATCTTTATCGGCAAAGTGCGTTCGGCGTTGCGCATAAATCGTCAGCCCATAAAGCGTTCCACGTTCAAGCGCCATGACGCTGGCTTGATTCTTCTCCCAATGCGGTTCCGTGTAGCTCTTTTTAATTAAATGGCGACCGACCTTTTCAATCCACTTCGGATCAATATCAGCAACCGTGCGCGCAAAAAGTCGGGACGTTTCCACGAGTTCGGCAGCCATAATCCAACGACCGCATTTTTTCACACGAGGCGAGCCAGGCCAAATATGAAATTTAATGGAGCGAGCCCCAATAAAGGGCGGTGCTTTGGGATTGTCTTCAGGTTGCTTATAACCGATGTTGCCCAAGAGCCCCGTTAAAAGAGAGACGTGAATTTGCTCATAGGTGGCATCAACCGTATTTAAGCGCCAACCCAATTCACTCGTCATTTCTTTTAATTGCTTATAGACATCTTTCCATTCACGAAGGCGACGGGGGCTCAAGAACTTGCGCTTAAATTCTTCCGTTAACTTGCGATTACTTTCTTTTTTAGCGGTGGCCGCTTCCACGTAACGCCAAAGCTTCACAAAGGTTAAAAAATCGCTCTTATCATCGGCCATGGCTTTGTGAGAAGCGTCCGCCGCTTCTTGGCTTTCCATCGGGCGCTCACGCGGATCCTGCACCGACAAAGCCGACGCAATAATGAGCACTTCAGCTAACGCTTGATGGTCATTGGCCGCCAAAAGCATGCGAGCTACTTTGGGGTCCACGGGAAGCTTTGATAAGGCGTGACCGATTCGCGTTAAGCGTTCATGATCGTCCAAAGCATTGAGTTCTTTCAAAAGCGACACACCGTCAGCAATGGCGCGAGCGGGCGGCGCTTGAACAAAGTTAAAGTCTCGAATATCGCCCAAATGCAAAGACTTCATGCGCAAAATGACCGAGGCCAAATTGGTACGCATGATTTCAGGATCCGTAAAGGCCGGGCGGCGATCAAACTCTTCTTGGCTATAAAGACGTATACAAACCCCGTTGGCAATACGACCGCAACGCCCTGAGCGTTGGTTAGCAGAAGCTTGGCTCACGGGTTCAATTAAAAGTTGATCCACCTTATTGCGATAGGAGTAGCGCTTCACGCGCGCCAACCCTGCATCAACCACATAATGAATGCCAGGCACCGTGATGGACGTTTCTGCGACGTTGGTTGCCAACACAATTCGGCGCAAACCCGACGTTCTGAAAACACGTTCTTGTTCATCGGCCGATAAACGCGCAAAGAGCATCAAAATCTGCGTGGTGGGCGGTTGCATTCGACGCAAAAAGTCAGCGGCTTCACGAATTTCACGTTCGCCCGGCAAAAACACCAAAATATCGCCTTGACCCTCACGGCTTAACTCATCACAAGCATCGTTAATGGCAAGCATTAAGCTTTTATCATCGGTTTCATCGGCTTCTTCAATGGGGTTGTAGCGGACTTCCACCGGATACGTTCGCCCTGAAATATTGAGAACCGGTGCAGGTTGCCCCTTTTCATCGGCAAAGTGCGCTGCAAAACGCTCACTATCGATCGTGGCAGACGTCACAATCACCTTTAAATCGGAGCGTTTCTTCAACAAACCCTTTAAGTAACCCAACAAAAAGTCGATATTAATACTGCGTTCGTGCGCTTCGTCAATGATGATCGTGTCGTATGCTTTCAATAGCGGATCATTTTGCGTTTCAGCCAACAAAATCCCATCGGTCATCAATTTAATTTTGGCCGTGAATTGTGTCTTATCGGTAAAGCGAACCTTGTAGCCTACGAAGTCTCCCAATTCTGTTTTCGTTTCTTCGGCTAAACGCTTAGCGATGGACGAGGCAGCAATACGGCGCGGTTGCGTGTGAGCAATCATGCCTTTTTTGCCACGCCCGGCTAACAAACAGATTTTCGGCAATTGGGTGGTTTTCCCCGACCCCGTTTCACCGCAAACAATCACAACGCGATTGTTTTTAATGGCTTCAATGACTTCTTCCCCACGCTCAGAAACGGGAAGCCCGGGCGCTAACTGCAAATCGGCTTTAAGTGTTTGAGTAGGAGAAACAACGGGCTTTTTTTTCTCTTTTTTGCCTTGCGCTTTGGACTTTTGAGCCGCCGCTTCTCGCTCTTGACGGCGACGCGCTTTTTCTGCTTCTTCTTTTT
>CABSHY010000131.1 GCA_902477615.1 uncultured Sutterella sp. | reverse complement strand
CAGAGCCTTATAGGCTCAAAGAAGAACCGCCGGCTAGGCCGGCGGGTATCTTTTTTTTTCTCTTGTAACTATTCTTGGCAATCTGATTAGGTTGTTTTTCTCGTCTCTTATTCACTCGATTTGCAAGTCGTTTTGCTGACGGTTTCTTGAAGACCTCTGCCTCTAAATCTAGAGGAGCCACCCAATAGTGAGAGTGTTGTTTGGTTAGTTGGTATCTCATAAATTTTCGAATATTCATTCCTAAACAAGTCAAAGCAAATTCGGTACTTACTCGTTTTAACGAAGTTCTTCTGAATCGTGTAAAGGTCATGTTTTGTTTGATGATTCCAAATACCCCTTCGACCTGACAGCTACGGTTAATACGCATTTCTATTCCTTCGCGACTTAGAAGTAAGTCTCTAGCTTTTTGCTTTAACATGACGTAACGAGGCTGAATTTCAAAGATTTTTTCATCAGCTACTTTTTCTGTCATGAATCGTCTGCAATAAGGCATAAACTCACAGCCAGAACATCCCTTCACTTGATAAAAACGAGCGAATGCTTTTTTCGGGTGTCGCCCTGGTATATCAACAGCATTTCCGATTCGCCCACCAAGGCAAAGTATTGTTCCATCGTCAAGATACTCATAAACAGCGGGGTTTCGGCCACTTTTTTCACCATTCCAAGATTGATATTTGACGAACGCCTTGATTTTGTTAGTCTCGCAAAACTCATAATTGGACAAGCTTCCATATCCGGAGTCGGCAACGACGTTTTGAGGGTACCGGTTATACAATTGATGAAAATTTTGAAGTGCCGTCTGAAAGCACTTAAGGTCTGAGCGCTCTTGAGAAACTACATAAGAAACGACAAAGCCATACGAAACCAAGAGCTGCTCGCTATATGCAGCATGCATATTGGAACCAAGCCCACTGTAATAGTCTGATTTAAGACACATAGCTGTCGCATCATGGTCTGTTTTGTAGTAGGAGTTTCTTGACTCTCCACAAATGGATTCTTTTTCCTCGTATTCGCTCAATTTGAGCAAATATTCGGCAAGTGTTTGAGTCATTTTTTTAAGTGTCTTTTCACCACCAACTAATGATTGGGGATCGATTGAATCACATGCTTTCAATTTGTTTATTACAAAGGAAGATTTCAAGATACCCTCTTCAGGAACACCGTTTCCTAAGCCTAGTTGTTTGAGCAAAGAACGGACTTTTTCACTCAATCGGATATGAAAGGTTATTGGCTTCCAAACGAATTTATATTTGTTCGGTTTGGCTTGAATTTTGGTACCGTCTAAAAAAACGGTGTTCATATTCAATTGACAACGTTCAAAGATCGCAGTGGTGATGCAAGCAAAAATTTGTTCGCAATTTGGAGTGATGATATCTTGAATGAATCGAGAAACCTTGGAATAGCTCGGCGTCTCACCATTTAGAACATATAGAAATCGCAGATCATTACGACACGAAGATTCAATTTCCCGTAACGATGCTCGACCAATTGCAAATGCTAAAAGGATCGCAGCAAAAAGAGCAAAATTATCATAAGCGGGTCTGCCCACGTTGCCATCTGAGTTGGGTGGCATAAGGAATTTTTCAACGCCAGAGAGCTCCAAAAGATCGAGTAAAGCGTCAATTTTTGCCGACTCCTCCGCCTGTAACGGAAAAGAGTAGAACAACTGGGGTGTGATTGCTCTAAAATAGGTCATGGTAATGAGTTTGTGGTTGAACTCTATTACCATAGCACGCAGCTGAGTTCGATTCTCAATGCGTGCTTTTTTCTTATTTATCAGTAACTTTGAGATTTTTAGAAGTGCAAAAAAAGGAGTGTTACCAAAACTCAGTTTAAAACTGACTTTTGCAACACCCCCTTTTTCCGCAAGTAGATTAGGCTATTCAGGTTAGTATTAGGGTTTCTACTTAATTTTGAAGTCGTTTTTGGCTATTGAAAATCAGCAAAATGCATAACGTTTTTCATTTAGTGCATTGATTGCAAAGCAAAGACGCATCATTGCACCCTAGCTTAATTCTTATTTTCTCTTGGAGAGAGTCAAATGTCTTTGATCAAAAAGAGTGCTGCCAGTTTAGTGTTGACTGCTGCCGCTGCTGCTACGTCTGCTGCTTTTGCAGCCGGTTTCCAATTAACGGAACAATCTTCTTTGGGTCTCGGCCGTGCTTACGCCGGTGCCGGTATCGTGGGTGACGACTTGTCTGCTGTTCACTACAACCCCGCAGGTATGACTTTGTTGCCGGGCGTTCAAATGCAAGCCGGTGGTGTTTGGATTGCTGTTGACGCTCCGTTTAAGGGTAAAGATTTTGCTGGCAATAGCGTTGAAGAAAACGGTCGTTTGAAGGGTCAAATGATTCCGGCCGGCTACATCACGCGTCAAGTTGACGACCAACTGTGGTTGGGCTTTGCCATGACGGTGCCGTTTGGTATGGGTACGGAATATGACGAAAATTGGGCTCACGGACAACGTGGTACGGATTCCAAGATCTATACGTTCGATATGAATCCGAGTTTTGCCTATAAGATGAATGATTTCATTAGTTTCGGTGGTGGTGTTTCTGTTCAATATGCTAAGGCTGAGTTGGGTATGAGAATGCCGGTAGCTGGGCAATTAGTTCATGCTAATGTTGAAGGTGATAGCTGGGACTGGGGCTATAACTTTGGTGTGATGATTAGTCCGACGGACAAGCTTCGCTTTGGTTTGTCCTATCGCTCTTCAATTGAACATGCTGCCTCGGGTACGACGGACGTTAATATTCCTGTGATAATGCCGGGAGTGTCACTTGGCGCATTAACAATGAATTCTGATGTTACGATCGAAACGCCCGATACCGTTATGTTAACGGGTACTTGGGAAGCTACGGAAAAGTTGCGTTTGTCGGGTTTAGTTCGTTGGGCGAATTGGTCAAAATTTAAGAGTTTGAAGTTAAAGAACAGTGGAGCAATTGTTGACTTGGTGGATGTCGCTATAGCTGGCGGCGCTGAAGTTAATAGTATTCGTGAAGTTGAGGTTAAAAACAATTGGGAAGACACTTGGCTCTTCTCTGTTGGCGCTGACTATAAGTTGAACAACAGCTGGACGGTTCGTGGCGGTATCGCTTACGAAATGGATCCGATTAAGGATCAAACGACGCGTATGGCTGCTATTCCGGATACGGATCGCCTCTGGTTGACGTTGGGTTCTACCTACAAGTACAACGACGATTTGCAATTTGACGTCGGCGCTGCTTACTTGAAGGGCATTGGTGACAAGGATCTCTACAGCCATCAAGGCGCTGGTGCTATCAAGGTCGGCGAATACGACAAGTTGGACTGCTACATGGTTGGCGTTCAAATGCAATATCGCTTCTAATTGCGCCTAAATTAAGTCAGACGACTTAATCGTAGCCAGGTTCTTCGAAAGGGGAATCTGGCTTTTGTTTTACTAAGCGACTAATATAGCGACGGAATTAAAGGAATTTTCTCTCATGGCTCTTGGCGCAACCATCTATAAAGCATCCATCGATATCTCGGACATTGACCGTAGTTATTACGGCAGTCACTTGTGCACGCTGGCTCGTCACCCTTCGGAAACGGAAGAGCGATTGGCCGTGCGCTTATTGACCTTTTGTCTTTTTGTGGGTGAAACCGATATGCGCTTGGAGTTTGGGCGAGGCCTTTCCACGGAAGGTGAGCCCGCTCTTTGGGAAATTGATGATACGGGACGTGTCGCTCGCTGGATTGAAGTGGGAGTGCCCGATATCAAGCAAATTCGAAAGTCAGCCGGTCGCAGTGATGAAGTGATTGTAGTGGCTTACGGTGAAGACCGTTTAGAGCCCTGGTGGCAACAAAACATGAGCGATATGCGCAAAGTCACCAAACTGTCTGTCGCAAAGGTGTTGGATCATGAAGTGGCAACGCTTGCCAAACTCATGAGTCGCACAATGCAGTTATCCGTTACGGTACAAGACGGTGTTGTGTGGATTTCCGATAGCGTCAATACGGTGCAAATTCAGCTTCATTGGCTTTTGCGTCGAGATTGATCGGTTAGAAGAAAATTTGAATCGTGCCGATCGCAATCAAAGGCCATGCCACGATCGGAGAAAAGATGATTTTAAGAATCGGGTGTTGGGGAACAAACCCAAACCCGTAAACGTAAGCGGCACTCATTCCCATTAATAAGCAAACTAGCCATCCGTGAGGAACCGAGTGCATATCAAGGGCAATCGCTCGAGGGTAAAGCGTTACCCCCACCGTGACGGCAATGGCCGCCACGATGGAAATAAAGC
>CABSHY010000130.1 GCA_902477615.1 uncultured Sutterella sp. | reverse complement strand
CGTTTTCGTACCGATCAACCGCAACACATCATTGAGAAGACCGTTCGACTGAAGTACCCGACAACGGATACGTTGCTTTTGAACCAATTGGCGCATTTAATCGTCAGTCACGCGTTTCGTGTAGGGATCGGGTATAAAAAGGCCGGCGTTATTTTGTCGGAATTGGTCGATGAAGAGGAGGAATTCTGTGTTGATCTTTTTGATCAACCGCCAGCGAACACTGAAAAGCGACAAAAATTGATGAAAGTGATGGATCAACTGCAAATGCTCTATGGCAGAAACACGCTTCGCACGGGACTGACGGCATGGTCGGAAAGCGCCAATATGAAGAGAGAACACTTGTCACAATGTTATACGACGAGAATTGCTGAGGTGTTGGAGGTTGGTTAGAAAATTTTGGAGTAGAAATGCAAAACGGACCACGAAGGTCTGTTTTTGAATTCTGGCGGAAGGGGAGGGATTTGAGTGTAACACGTGTGGTTGCCGTTGCGTTGGTGTTTAATACGTAGTCATCAACTGTTGTCCCAACTGTTTAGAGCGGATTTTTCGTTGGGATTTTCGCGCATTTAAAATGATTGATGCATAAATTACTCCGCCCCTAAGTGTAGGCATGAAACACTTACTCTCATACTCTTTCAGTCCACGCTTGTTCGCTAAAAATCGATAGTTCTAGGTGTGTACAATTATCCTTATATTTACTTAAACATTTATGGGTGTTCTATGTCTGCAGCCAGAAAGTTAGTCAATATGTTTCTCATGGACGGTAGTGTTCAAGGCCGGATTAAGTGCTTTATTGAAAATCGGGACGCCGTTGCTATCAAAATTCCACGTTCTTACATTGAGAAAAGTGCTGATAGACCAGAGTTATTGCAAAGTGGGATTTACTTTCTTTTAGGAGATACAGAAACAGAGAAAGAGGGGGCTGTTTATGTTGGTCAGGCTATTCAACGAAATCAGGCAGGAGCAACCCTGACACGTCTGGGAGAACATCGTCGAAACGAGAAAAAGAATTTTTTCCAATACGTTGTTGTTATCACCTCAAAAGCTAATACCTTAGGAGCTACCGAGCTCTGCTACTTAGAAAATTATTTCTGGAAGGAAGTGGTTAAGGCTAAGCGCTTTGAGGTGATAAACGCAGTTGAACCAACCCAAGGCAATATTACAGAGGAACGAGAATGCGTGGTGTTGGAGTTTGCTGATGAAGTAAAGACTTTAATGGCTCTTCTGGGTTATAAAATTTTTGATCCGTATATCACGAAGGAAGAGTCAGACAGCACACCAACCTATCGTCTAGAGTGCCCGTCTCGCTCTGCTGACGCTCAAATGAAAGTGACCGATGAGGGCTTTTTGGTTTTAGAAGGAAGTGTTATCAGCGCTAAAGTCAATGAAAATACGATGAGTGGTAATAGTTTGCGTCTTCGTAAGAAGTACAGTGATCAAATTGACGAAAACGGCAAGCTTAGGACTGACATTCTTTTCGGGTCTCCGTCCGGCGCTTCAAGTTTTGTTGTTGGTCGAGCTTCAAATGGGAAGACGGAGTGGAAGTTGGAAGATGGGACTCCGCTGAAAGAACTCATTGATTAATCAGACAATGGTCCCAACCTTGTTCTTTTACTAAACACTCTACACAAAAAGTTGGAGAATCCCTATGGAGTTACCAAAGCAGTTTGATAACGTTCATGAAAAAGTCGGAGAGGACTTAAAAAGTGTTTTAACTAAACACAGCAAGCTTTCGATTGCTGCGGCTAGCTTTTCTATCTATGCATATGAAGCATTAAAAGAAGAGTTGAACAAAATCGAAGAGTTTCGTTTTATTTTCACCTCTCCCACTTTTAATCCCGAAGATTCTCCTAAAGAACAACGCGAATTTTATATTCCAAAATTGAACCGCGAACGAAACCTCTATGGTACAGATTTCGAGATAAAACTCAGGAATCAGCTATCGCAGAAGGCAATTGCACGTGAGTGCGCTCAGTGGATTCGAAAGAAAGCCAAATTTAAGACAAATATTTCACCCGGGATGATGACAGGTTTTTTGAATGTGAATAATAGTTCGGAACAGATCCTTACTTATCAGCCTATTAATGAATTCACAACAACAGAACTTGGTTTTGAGCGAGGTAATAATATTTGTCCGTTTTCAATTCGCATGCCGTTGCCATATTCTCAAACTTTCGTTCAATCCTTTGATGAATTATGGAAGGATAGTGAAAAGTTTAAGGATGTTACGCAAGCGGTCATTGAAAATATCGAAACGGTTTATCAGGAAAACGCCCCTGAATTTATCTACTTTGTGACGCTCTACAATATCTTTAGAGAGTTTCTAGAAGATATTTCTGAAGATGTTCTCCCAAATGAAGCAACAGGCTTTAAAAATAGTGAAATTTGGGGGTTGCTTTATAACTTTCAAAAAGATGCAGCTCTGGCCATTATTAATAAACTTGAGAAATATAACGGGTGCATTCTTGCCGACAGTGTTGGTTTGGGTAAAACGTTTACAGCACTGTCGGTTATCAAGTATTACGAAAACAAAAACAAGTCGGTTCTCGTACTTTGTCCTAAAAAGTTAAACGATAACTGGATGACCTTTCGGAGCAATTACAAAAACAACCCGATTGCTAAGGATCGCTTGCGCTATGACATTCTCTTTCATACCGATTTGTCACGCGAACATGGGATGAGCAACGGGCTAGACCTGTCTCATATCAACTGGGGAAATTATGACTTGGTTGTTATTGACGAAAGTCACAACTTCCGCAATGGTGGCAAGCTCACTTCAGACGAATTCGACGAGAATCCTAAAGAGAACCGCTATATTCACTTAATGAATCAAGTGATTCGTGCGGGCGTTAAAACAAAAGTCTTAATGTTATCCGCAACACCGGTTAACAATCGTTTTAATGACTTAAAGAATCAGTTGCAACTCGCCTACGAAGGAGAGGTCGAGAAGATCAATCCATTACTTGGCGAAAATAGCAATATCGATGATATTTTTAGGCAGGCTCAAAGAGCCTATAACCAATGGACTAAGTTGCAGCCAGAGGAACGAACGACTGAGCAATTACTTAATAAGTTGAGTTTCGACTTCTTCAATGTTTTGGACTCTGTGACCATTGCTCGTAGTAGAAAGCACATTCAACGATATTACGACATCGCAGATATCGGTCAATTTCCAACAAGATTACCACCAATCTCCCGAACACCGAAACTAACAGACTTGAATTCAGCAATCAATTACAAGGATATATATGATTTGATTGAAAGCCTGAATTTGGCGATTTATACGCCGTCTGACTTTATTTTGCCAAGTCGGCGTGACAAGTATGAAATGGCAGATTCAAAGGGTAATGCGGGTAACATGTCCATGAGTGGGCGAGAAAAGGGCATTCGTCGTTTGATGTCCATTAACCTGCTTAAACGCTTAGAGAGTTCGGTCAATTCTTTCCGTCTGACATTGGAGAGAATTCATTCGGGTATTCAGCACACGTTGAATAAAATTAATTACTTCACGGCAGGCGACTCTGTTAGTGTGAGTGATTACGATTTCTCAACATTGACCGAAGAGGATGAATTCAATAACGATAATTTAGTCGGTGGAAAGAAAACCTCGATTCATTTGGCTGATTTGGACTATAAGTCGTGGCGACACTATCTTGAAAAGGATTTGGAGGTTTTGGAATTATTGTTGACTATGTTGTCGGATATCACTGTTGATCACGATAGCAAACTACAACAACTCATTGAAGACCTTCGATATAAGTTTGCCAATCCTATTAACGGTGAGAACAGGAAGGTCATCATTTTTACGGCCTTTAGCGATACAGCCGTTTATCTTTACGAACAGTTAGCAAATCGGATTTATGAGAAAACCGGTTGTAATGTTGCATTGATCACAGGGACGATTGAAGGACGTAGCACGCTTAAAGGTATAAAAAATGATTTCAATACCCTGTTGACGTTCTTTTCACCGATTTCTAAGCATAAAGACAAGTTATTCCCAAACAATCAGGATGAAATCGATGTATTAATTGCAACAGACTGTATTTCTGAAGGCCAAAACTTACAAGATTGCGATTATCTAATCAATTATGATATTCATTGGAATCCAGTGCGTTTAATTCAGCGTTTTGGGCGTATTGATCGTATCGGAAGTAAAAACAATGTAATTCAACTGGTGAATTATTGGCCGGATATTACGCTTGATGACTATATCAATCTCAAGGGGCGTGTTGAGTCACGTATGAAGGTTACAGTGATGACCTCAACGG
>CABSHY010000129.1 GCA_902477615.1 uncultured Sutterella sp. | reverse complement strand
ACCCGCGACCCTCGGCGTGACAGGCCGATATTCTAACCAACTGAACTACCACTCCAGCTTCAAAACAAATTTTGGTGCCCTTGGCAAGTTGTTGGCGGAGTGGACGGGACTCGAACCCGCGACCCCCGGCGTGACAGGCCGGTATTCTAACCAACTGAACTACCACTCCATCGGGCATTAAGTTTGTGGTGGGTGCTAAGAGGCTCGAACTCCTGACCTATGCCTTGTAAGGGCACCGCTCTACCAACTGAGCTAAGCACCCACAAACTGAGAAAAAGGATTTTATACTAGAGAACTACTCTTTTCAAGAGCAAAATCAAAAAAAATCCAATTGTTTGTGCTTCTATTGCTTTTGATTGCAATAGGTTGGGGATAGAGGGTGCCTTCTCAGACACCTAACTCCCCGTTTCCTTTACGCTTTTGTGACTTCTTGCGTCAAACCCGATTCCGTTTGAATCGTCGCCGTTTGCGCTTGAAGTTCCACTTCACCCAACGGCTTCATCGGATTTTGCGTCAAAGCGATCGGCAAAATTTCATCGATCCACTTCACAGGAATGATCTCCAAACCGTCCTTGACGTTTGCCGGAATTTCTTCCAAGTCCTTGACGTTATCCTTCGGGATCATCACGGTCTTGATGCCACCACGCAAAGCGGCGAGCAACTTTTCTTTCAATCCGCCGATCTCAAGAATTTCCCCATGAAGCGTGATTTCGCCGGTCATAGCAACGTCGCTGCGAACCGGAATCTTCGTCAAAGCAGACACCATCGCCGTAGCAATGGCACCACCCGCACTCGGACCGTCCTTAGGCGTTGCGCCTTCGGGGAAGTGCAAGTGCCAATCGGTCTTGGCAAAAACGTCCGAAGCCAATCCCAAACTGTCGGCGCGAGCACGCACCACACTGCGAGCGGCTTCAACGGATTCTTTCATCACGTCGCCCAAGCTGCCCGTGCGCTGCACTTGGCCCTTACCCGGGAAGACCGCTGCTTCGATGGACAACAAGTCGCCGCCCACTTCCGTCCAAGCCAAACCGTTGACTTGACCGACTTGCGGTTCTTTTTGAGCCAAACCGATGCTAAAGCGACGAACGCCCAAGTATTGACCCACGTTACTGGAGTCGATACGCAACGTTTGAACACTCTTCTTGGCGCCACGCTTTTTCGGCGCAGAGTCAGCCGCAATCAAAGCGTTTTTCACGCACTTGCGACAAATCTTGCTAATTTCACGCTCAAGACCACGAACACCGGCTTCACGCGTATAGAAGCGAATGATGTCCAAAACAGCTTCATCAGCAATCTCAATCTCACCCTTTTTCAAACCGTTATTCTTGATTTGCTTCGGGATCAAGTGACGCTTGGCAATGTTTAACTTTTCATCTTCGGTATAGCCCGACAAGTAAATCACTTCCATACGGTCAAGCAAAGCTTGAGGAATATTGAGCGAATTACTCGTTGCCACGAACATCACATCCGACAAATCGTAGTCTACTTCAATGTAGTGGTCTTGGAAGGAGTTGTTTTGTTCGGGATCCAACACCTCCAACAAAGCGCTTGCAGGATCGCCACGGCTATCCATACCCATCTTATCGACTTCGTCCAACAAGAAAAGCGGATTGCGAACACCGGCCTTCGTTAAGCTTTGCATGATCTTGCCGGGCATCGAGCCAATGTAGGTACGGCGGTGACCGCGAATTTCTGCTTCATCACGAACGCCACCCAACGCCATGCGCACAAACTTGCGGTTCGTTGCGCGAGCGATGGATTGACCCAAGCTCGTCTTACCGACGCCGGGCGCACCCACCAAGCACAAAATCGGTGCCTTTAACTTGTCCACACGGCTTTGCACGGCCAAGTACTCAAGGATACGTTCCTTGACCTTGTCCAAACCATAGTGATCGGCTTCCAAGATGTCGCTGGCTTGCTTGATATTTTTGCTTACTCGGCTCTTTTGAGACCAAGGCAAATTCAATAACGTATCCAAGTAGCCACGCACAACCGTCGCTTCAGCACTCATCGCGGGCATCAAGCGCAGTTTCTTTAATTCTTCTTCAGCTTTAGCGCGAGCTTCATCGCTCATGCCGCTCGCCGCAATACGCTCGGCGTATTGATCAACGTCACCAGCCTCATCTTCACTGCGGCCCAATTCCTTTTGAATGGCCTTCATTTGCTCATTCAAATAGTAGTCGCGTTGATTCTTGTCCATTTGCTTTTTTACACGGCGTTGGATCTTTTCTTCCATTTGGACTTTATCCATCAATTCCGTGATACGAGCCAAAATCATTTCAGCTCGTGTAAAAAGCGACGGCTCTTCAAGCAACGCTTGACGCTTAGCCACACCGATGTCCAAGTAGCCGCTCACTGTATCAACGACTTCTTCCAACGTCTTCTTGCTGCTCAAAGATTGAGCTAAACCCTTGGGCAAACTTGTATTCGTTTGGCTGTAGTTGCTAAAGGCCGTGATGACCGAATCTTGCCAAGCTTCGGCTTCAAAGCCTTCGACCTCTTCTTCGTTGTCCATGGGCTCAGCCATGGCAACCAAGTAGTTCTCATCCATGCGGATATCACTGGCCTTAACACGATAGAGGCTATTTAAAAGAAGTTTGACCGTACCGTCTTCCAAGGTAAAGCGTTGCAAAATCGTTGCAACGACACCGACATGGTACAAATCATCACTGCCCGGCTCATTCGTGGAGGGGACTTTTTGCGTCAAAACCAAAATTTGGTTGGTCTTATCGACGGCTTGAATAGCCGCCAAAGACATTTGACGACCGGCAAACACAGGACTGATGCTTCCTGGGAAGAGCACCATGTCACGCAACGGCAAGACCGGCAAAACAGCACGTTTTTTTTGAATTTTCGTCATCTTTCCCATTTCTACTTTAGAGTGTTGATAGTCAGAATATGGGGATGAAATTCAAGATTTCAATCCCCATACGTGCTTTGTTACGTTTTCTTCAGACGAAAAATTTTCGTCGAAAAAAGAAATTAATTTTGAATGTAGCGAGGCTTTTCATTCTTGGTGATCGTTTCTTCTTCAATCACCACTTCCGTCACATTACCCAGTGACGGCACCTCGAACATTGCATCCGTTAAGACCGATTCAACAATGCTGCGCAAGCCGCGAGCACCGGTCTTTCTTGCAATTGCCTTTTGAGCAATCGCCTTTAAAGCCGCATCCGTCACGGTCAACTTCACGTCTTCCATGGCAAAAAGGGCTTGATATTGTTTAATCAAAGCATTTTTGGGTTGCGTCAAAATGCTGATTAAGGCTTCTTCGGTTAATTCTTCCAAAGAGGCAATCACCGGCAATCGACCCACCAATTCCGGAATCAAACCGTACTTCACCAAGTCAGCAGGTTCAACTTGGGCAAAAGCTTCCGTCAAAGACTTCTTCTTAGTATTTTTTAATTCGGCACCAAAGCCCAAACCCGTACGTTCACCGCGACGTTGAACGATCTTATCCAAACCATCGAATGCGCCGCCACAGATAAACAAGATGTTCGTCGTATCGACGCTCACCATGGCTTTGCCCGGGTTTTTGCGACCGCCTTGTTGCGGTAGGTTTGCTACCGTACCTTCGATTAACTTCAAAAGGGCTTGTTGCACACCTTCGCCCGACACGTCTCGCGTAATGGACGGGTTTTCGCTCTTGCGAGCAATCTTATCGAGTTCGTCCAAATAGATAATGCCGTGTTGGGCCTTTTCAATATCACCGTCGGCAGCTTGCAACAACTTCAAAACCACGTTTTCAACGTCTTCACCAACGTAGCCGGCTTCCGTTAACGTCGTCGCGTCTGCAATGGCAAACGGCACATCAAGCATCTTGGCTAACGTTTGAGCAAAAAGCGTCTTCCCCGAGCCCGTCGGGCCGATTAACAAAATATTGCTCTTTTGCAATTCCACATCAACCGTCTTGTCGCTTAAATGCTTCAAACGCTTAAAGTGGTTATAAACGGCCACGGACAAAATGCGCTTGGCCTTGTCTTGACCGATCACGTAGTCATCCAACTTAGCGAAAAGTTCATGGGGCTTGGGCAAAGGCTTATCTTGCACCGGCGTTGCCTCACCACCCTCAGCCGTCGTCGCCTCAGACGTCATCACGGGCTCCTCACCCGTCATGGAGGCAAGTGCGCCACGAGCGCAATCCGAGCAGATGCTCACGCCATTGGCCGTCACCATATGGTCGACTTCACTTTCACTGCGACCACAGAAAGCACAACGATTCTTCTTTTCAAACATCGGAGGACCTTTTGATTATTAAATTCGTAAAACTTTTC
>CABSHY010000128.1 GCA_902477615.1 uncultured Sutterella sp. | reverse complement strand
GCAAGCCACCCACTTCTTTTCAATCTGTTCATCCAAGCTTTCAACGGAATCAAACCACCCTTCAAAGGTATGACCAAATTCACATACACAGTTAAAAACTTTCACGATGAATGCCCCAGGCGTCTGACGCTTACTTTTGCAACAAACGTCGACGACGCAATTCAAACATACAAACAGCTGCAGCTGCAGCAACGTTTAAAGACTCACAATCCTTTTCAATCGGAATGTAGAAACGTTGATCCGCAACCTTTAGGGTGCGATCACTCAAACCTGGCCCCTCAGCTCCCATCATCCAAACCACTGGCGTTGCTTCCCAATCGGACGTGGCAAAAAGGTCTTTACCGCCACGAGCATCGGCTGCTAAGCATTGCGCGTCAAAAAGTTCACCCAATGCTTCAGGCTCCACATTATCGTAGAGATGAGCGGCAAAATGCGCCCCCATACCGGCTCGAAGCGCTTTGGGTGACCAAAAGTGCGCACTCGTGGGCGAAGCGGCAATATGCTTGATACCGGCAGCCACTGCTGAGCGAATCAAAGTACCGATATTGCCCGGATCTTGAACGCCGTCTAAGTATAAAACATCGGCTTGAAGCTTTTGAGGCTTCTCTGGCGTACGAATGGGCACTTCAAGCATCAGGCCACTACCATGCTCAACGGGACTAATCGCATCATAAAGACGCGTATCCAAAAGGTACGCCGGCACACGCTCGCGATCAAACGCTTCAATTAACGCAAGCGTTTCATCGGTAAAGGATTCCGAATCACGAATGATCATGGCAGTGGCTTTGACCTTGCGTTCAAGGCAAACTTGCGCCAAGTGAGCCCCTTCAGCTAAAGTCGCGCCTTCCTTTTTCATCATTCGGGCATTGTCAAAAAGCTTTTTCCAGCGCTTGTATTTTGCGTTGGCATCGCTTTCTATTCTCTGCACTCTCATGCTTTTACCATTTCCTTAATCGGAGAAAACGTCTTACGGTGTATCTCTGATGGCCCCAACTTTTCAATCGCGGCCAAGTGTTCTGCCGTTCCGTATCCCTTATGCACGGCAAAATGATACCCGGGATAAGACTTTTCAGCCGCGACCATCTGCGCATCACGTGTTGTTTTAGCAATAATAGATGCAGCAGAAATCGCTTGAACCTTTGCGTCACCCTTAACAATAGCTTCGCTTAAATAGTCCCAACGGGGAAGTTTATTGCCGTCAACCTGCACAAAGTCCGGTTGCACCTTTAGCGCTTGAACGGCTCGCTTCATAGCAAGCATCGCCGCTTGTAAGACATTAATTTCATCGACTTCTTCACAAGTGGCTTCGCCCACGGCCCAAGCCTTCGCTTTAAGTTTAATTTCTTTGGCTAAAACTTCACGTCGTGCGGCACTTAAAGCTTTACTGTCAGCCAAACCTACAATCGGTTGATCAGGATCGAGAATCACAGCGGCAGCAATAACGCTACCTGCTAACGCACCACGACCGGCTTCATCGACGCCGGCCGTCAGTTCATAGGTGAGCGAGGCAAATAAATCGTCTGCTTCTTGCATTTTTCTAGCCACAAACACCCTTAATCGCTTCTGTCGCTAAAGAGGGCGTATCGCGCAAGAGTGAATCGTGCATTTGAGTAAAACGATCCATCAAACGTGCATCATTTCGCTTTTGATAGGCTTCCCAAAGTTGGAATGCCAAAGGTTCTGCTCGGCAGTAATACTGCAAAAGTTCGGGCACTAACAGTTCACCGGCCAAAATGTTGGGCAAACTCACATAATTGATGATGCCTTTTTTCTGCATCATGATGCCGGTAAAGCCAGGCATGGCATAGCCCACCACCATCGGACGCTTAAAAAGCGCTGCTTCAAGAGCGGCTGTCCCGGAAGCTAACAACACAGCGTCAGAAGCTTCCATCGCATCGTGACTCTTACCACGCACCAAGGAGGTTGCTGCCTTCACACGCGGGAATTGCTCTAAGAATTTCACAATCTGTGCTTCACGGTCGGCATCTGCAGCAGGCGCCACAAAGCGAGAAGTGCGGTCAAAATCCAAAATACGATCACAAGCACCGAAAAAGTGCGGTGAACACCAAGCCACTTCAGCTTGACGAGACCCCGGCATCACGGCAAATAAGGGGCCCGTCACGTCTAAACCTAAACGCTCACGGGCGGCCATCTTATCGGGCTCCATCGGGATTTCACGGGCCAAGGGGTGACCGATATAGGTCGAATCAATCCCCGCTTTATCCATGAGTTCTTTCTCAAACGGAAAGACCAACAACATGTGATCGACCGCCTTTTTGATCGTGTGAATGCGCTCAGGACGCCACGCCCAAATCGAAGGACAAACAAAATGGATGGTCTTGATACCACGTTCTCTTAAAAAGGTTTCAATCCCAAGGTTAAAGTCCGGGGCATCAACGCCGATGAACGCTCTCGGATTAATTTCAAGAACACGCTTTTTCATCTCCTTTTGTAGCATCAAAAGGCGAGGCAAGCGTTGAAGCACCTCCACATAACCGCGAACGGCTAATTCAGAGCTCGGATGCCAAGCTTCAAGGCCTGCTTGAACCATCTTTTCGCCACCAATACCAAACATGCGCTCGCCCTCATAAAGAGCACTCACATGCGGTAAAACAAGCGATGCGATATAGTCGCCGGAGGTCTCCCCTGCTAACCAAGCAATGCCTTTTGCCATATTTTTCGTTCCTCTTAGTTCTTCGGACGGATAATGCCACGTTGGCTCGATGCGACAAAGTCACGCATCAAGGTTAATTCACGAGACACATGAGGATTATTTTCAATCAAAACCGCCAGAGCCTTAACCGCTTCGGCAATCGTCAAACCGTCTCGATAAATCACCTTGTAGGCAGCTTTGAAGGCGTTCAAAGCCTTCAAATCAAAACCTGCACGGCGCAAACCTACAATATTTAAGCCATGAGGCTCTGCGGGGTTGCCGTTACAAATGACAAAGGGCGGAACGTCCATTAAAAGAATGGAACCGCCACCCACCATGGCACCTTCGCCAATACGGCAGAATTGGTGAACACCGGCTTGACCGCCCAAAATGGCGTGGTCAGCGACAATGCTGTGACCGGCCAAACCCACGTTATTGGCTAAAATCGTGTCGTTACCAACGATACAGTCGTGAGCAATATGGGCGTTAGCCATAAAGAGGTTGCGAGAACCCACCATGGTAATACCGTGGTCTTGAATCGTACCGGTGGAGATCGTCACGTGTTCACGGATAACGTTATCGTCTCCGATCACCAAACGCGTGGGTTCACCGGCGTACTTCTTGTCTTGCGGTTCGCAACCGATACTAGCGTTGGGGAAAATGCGGTTACGTTCACCGATTTTGGTGTAACCGTGAACATTCACATGAGAGATGAGTTCCGTGCCGGCGCCAATCGTTACATTGGGGCCAATCACACAAAACGGACCAACAACCACATCATCGGCCAATTGAGCTGACGGGTCGACCACTGAGAATTGATGAATCTTTGCCATGTCTTCAGACCTTTCTAAAAAGTTACTCTAAGAAGTCCCTAGGACTTCGGCCTCGCTTTATTAGGCCTGAATTATTCCACCTTACGGCGAGCACACATCATCGTGGCTTCACAAGCTAATTGGCCATCCACGGTTGCTGTGACTTCAAACTTGGCAATACCGCCACGATCACGCAAATAGCGAGCTTCAAGACGCAATTGATCGCCCGGCAACACCACGCGCTTAAAGCGAGCACCGTCGATACCGGCAAAGAAGAACAATGCATTTTCGTCACGAGCGTCTTCACCCAAACGTTCCATCGCCAACACGGCACCCGTTTGAGCCATGGCTTCCAAAATCAAAACACCGGGCATCACCGGGCATTCCGGAAAGTGGCCTTGAAATTGCGGTTCGTTAGCGGTCACGTTCTTGATGCACACGCAGCTCGTCTTGTCTTCAGCGACGCTTTCCACGCGATCGACCAACAAGAACGGATAGCGATGCGGAAGCATCTTCATAATGTCATTGATATTGTATTTCATCAAAAAACCTCGTTTAGTTTTCTTCAGATTGCGTCACCTTGCCTTCAAGGGCAATGATGCGCTTTCTCAATTCAGGTAATTTCTTCAACAAAACCGCAACCTTTTCGCTTTCGCGATTGGGCTGAGCAGGATAAATGCCCATCATCATCTTGGTGTCTTTCGGCCAAGAGACGATATTGGTGGCAGGGCCCACCGTAGAATCGGACGGAATCGAAATGTGGCCATTGATGACACTGCGACCGCCAAAGATCACGTGATCGCCGATCGTAACGCTACCGGCCACGGTCACGCAGCCTGCCATCACGCAGTGCTTGCCCATCTTCACGTTGTGAGCAATTTGAATCAAGTTATC
>CABSHY010000127.1 GCA_902477615.1 uncultured Sutterella sp. | reverse complement strand
GTAACCCACGGCCAATTCACTCTTATTGCCCGTGTTTAACACAAGAGAACCGTCAGCGTTACTGAGTGCCATGAGATAAACCCCACGAATACGGGCTTGGAGGTTTTCTTTCATTAACCCCGTATCAAGCCCATAGGGCAACTGATCATTGACTGTACTCTCTAAAAGTTTAAAAGCCGGCATGATGTCAATCATGCGTAAATGTAAACCTAAATTGGCGCAAAGCTCTCGAGCGTCTTTAAAACTCGCTTCACTCGTGTAGCAAGAAGGAAGAGCAAAGACGTTGACTCGATCGCTACCCAAGACACTGACGGCAACAGAAGCAACAACTGCAGAATCCAAGCCCCCCGACAAACCGATCGTGACCTTTGAGAAACCGCAGCGATTTAAGTACTCCCGAAGCGCGACACGCATGCCTTCATAACGAATATGATGGTCGCTTAAAAGCGCAGCACCGCCTTCGTCCAACGAAATAATCTTGTCGCTTGCTAAGTGTGTTGAACGTGTACGACCGTTGCGAACCACTTTGCATTGACCAATATAGACACGGCCGTCGTCGGTAAAGGCTTGTCCGTCAATCAAGACATACGAAGAAGGCAAGTCAGGCTTAAAGGCTTCGCCAACGCAGGCCGTGCGAAAGATTAAATCGTAAGGTTCGCTATCAAGCGGTTGACGAACGGTAAAACCGCCTTCAAAACTTTCAAAAGGCAAAACTTCTGCCACGCCATCAACGATTTTATAGACGTCATAACCGTCCATGCGTCTAACGGGCAAAATGACCGAGATGCCGGAGCGCTTCAAACCGCTCATTAATCGGTTCAAAGCCCCTTGCATTTTCTCCCAATGCGCATCACGCACAGCTCGCGCCTCTTCAATCATGCCGTTCATGAACTGCGCGGGCAGAACCAACACATCACCCTTGGCATACTGGCGTGAACGGATACCCGCCACCAACGAACGACAGTTATGATCGGGATCGAAAAGTCGATAACTTTGAGAGCAAATATAAACGGTCATGAGAAATTCTCGATTCTATTAGAGCGTCTTGCTAAGAAAATGGGCCGCAAGCCAACAAACTCACGACCCATTTTAAAGGAACGGCCTAGAAATTAACCGCGAAAGGCGGCTTCAAGAGCCGGCACCACTTGCTTCTTACGGCTCATGACGCCCGGCATCCAGATCATTTCGTTCATATCCAAGCAACCCGGATCCATACCGAAGCCGGCAAGAATACGGTTGCAGTCATCGGAAACCAACAAGAGTTCGCTGCCTTCCTTCATGATGTCCGTCAACAAGAGCATGGCCGTATGACGACCTTCTTCGCCCTTAACAGCGGCCAATTCAGCCTTCAATTCTTCCTTGATGTCCTTGACCAAATCCAAAGAGATCAATTCCAATTGACCGACACCAACCTTGGCACCGTTCATGCTGAAATCTTTAAAGTCACGGAAAATCAAATCACGCATCGGAACACCGGCCACGGCGCTCTTAGCGGTGAACAATTCCATGCCCAAAGCTTCGATGTCTTCAACACCGGCAATCGTTGCCAATTCAGCAGCCACCTTCTTATCTTCTTCCGTGCACGTCGGGCTCTTGAAGATCACCGTGTCAGAGAGGATGGCGCAGAGCATGGCACCGGCGATGTTTGCCGGAATCTTGTGGCCCATGTAGTCATACATGCGCTTCAAGATCGTGTTCGTGCAACCAACCGTCCAAATAATGCATTCGATCGGAGAAGAGCTCGTCACATCACCCAACTTATGATGGTCAACGATACCCTTGAGGTTGCATTGGTCGATATCAGCCGGAGCTTGAGCCTTGTCGGAGTAGTCCACCAAGTAAACATCCTTACCGGCCACGGAGTCAATCTCTTCCGGAGCCGTCAAACCGAAACGATTCAAGATGAAAGCCGTTTCCGGAGAGGGCTTACCTTGAGCAACGGCCACCACATCCAAACCACGGCGTTGATAGAGATCAGCGCAAGCAATGGCGGAAATGATGCTATCGGAGTCAGGGTTCTTATGACCTAAAACATAAGCGGACATGTTCTTCGTATTCCTTAATAAAAAAAGATTCAAAACAGATTAATTTTAGCGTGTTTGAGACTGCTTGCGTTAAGCATCCATTTGCAAAAGATGTTCGACAGAACGCTGAACTTCATCATCCCGAGTGGAAATCAATCCGACATTCTTAAAGCCCACTTCTTCAAGAAGGGCTTTAGCTCTCGGATGAATCGTTAAAACAAAAGAGCGTTGCAACCATTCACGAGCTCCGGCCACACCTTTTACAGCATGCAAAAGCACACCCACGGCATCAGTGCTCGTCAAATAGATAATGGGAGCCGGTCCGTTGACAGCCTTTTGAAGTTCAATCGTTTGATCGGTATCGAGCTCTAACGGAGCGCGTTGATAAGCCGGCAACACTTCAACGTCCGTGCCGTGCGAAATCAACTGTTCCTTTAACCATTCGCGACCAACTTGGCCACGGATGATGAGAACGCGAGACGGAAAACCACGAAGCTTTAAAAGTTCAAAAAGCTTTTCGGATCCCGAATCCACCGTGTCGCCTTCCGGATACAAAACCTTTGTATCTTCCCCCCAAGCCGCACGAATCACGCGAGCAGTACTTGAGGCCAAAGTAGCTAATTCAATGTTGGCGGGCCATCGGGAGACGTAGACGGCACTTGCTGCCACGGCAGTGGGGCTAGCAAGCAACACCATGTCAAAACTGGACAAATCGGATAGGCGGGCTTGAACGCGCTCTGGATCAGACGGCGGCACAATCGTAAACGCAGGCCACTTCCAGACACGGAAACCGTTTTTAATCAATCGGTCGCCAAGACGATCGTTTGCGGCACCGGGGCGCATCAGAATAATTGGGCGTTGATATCGAATCATCGTGAAAACAATCAGTATTAATCGCCATAAAGTCGGCGATTATTTAGGGTCTAATTCTTAGAAGTTACACGCAAATTATCAAAATTTTTCTACTTTTTGCGAGTTAATTAAAGATAATTGTGTAATTTTACCAAATCCAAAAATTTCACTTCTACCACCAAAATAATATAAGTGCCTGAATAATCGAAATTATTTGAATTTTTCTCTGAATTTTCTTTTTTCTATCTGAATCCGAAAAGTTAAGTAAAATACTGAAAATTCAAAACAACTCCTGAGAGAAACAAATGACTCAAGTTGCTACCGAACATTTAGATCCGTTGGCACAAAAGAAAAAGGCCTGGTCTGGTCGTTTTTCTGAACCGGTTGCTGATTTCGTTTTACGTTATACCGCCAGTATCGACTTCGATAAGCGTATGGCGATCGCCGATATTGCCGGCTCCATCGCTCACGCCACGATGATGAATCACGTTGGTGTTTTAGCCGATGAAGACTTGGCTGCCATTAAGCGTGGCATGGCTCAAATCGTTGAAGAAATCCAAGCCAACAAATTCGAGTGGAAGTTAGAGCTCGAAGACGTTCACTTAAATATTGAAGCGCGTCTGACGCAATTGGTGGGCGACGCCGGTAAGCGTTTGCACACGGGCCGTTCTCGTAATGACCAAGTGACAACCGATACACGTCTTTACTTGCGTGAAGAAATTGACACGATCATTCACTTGTTGAGCGACCTTCAAGAAGTCTTGGTTGCTAAGGCCAAGGGCGAAACCGACACGATTATGCCGGGCTTTACGCACATGCAAGTGGCTCAACCTGTCACGCTCGGTCACCACTTGTTGGCTTACGTTGAAATGTTTGAACGTGACCGCAACCGTATGATCGACTTGCGCCGTCGTGTGAACCAATGCCCTTTGGGTGCTGCCGCTTTGGCCGGTACCACCTACCCGATCGACCGTGAATTCACGGCCAAGTTGTTGGGCTTTGAATCCGTTATGCAAAACTCTTTGGACGCCGTGAGCGATCGTGACTTCAGCATTGAATTCACCGCTGCCGCCTCCTTGGTGATGATGCACATTTCTCGCTTGTCCGAAGAATTGATCTATTGGATGTGCCAACGCTTCAAGTTCATGATGTTGCCCGATAAGTTCACAACGGGCTCCTCCATCATGCCGCAAAAGAAGAACCCGGACGTGGCTGAAACCGCTCGCGGTAAAGCCGGTCGTGTGGCTGGTGACTTGATGAGCTTGACCCTTTTGATGAAGGGCTTGCCCTTGGCCTACGCAAAAGACACGCAAGAAGACAAGGAACCGGTCTTTGACGCTTTGGATACGGTGAAGGATACGTTACGTGCCTTTATCGAAATGATGCCTGGCGTTGAACCTAACCGTGAAGAAATGCTTCGTGCCGCTCAAGCCGGTTACCCTGCCGCTACGGACTTGGCTGACTATCTCACGAAGAAGGGCTTGCCCTTCCGTGAAGC
>CABSHY010000126.1 GCA_902477615.1 uncultured Sutterella sp. | reverse complement strand
TGAGCACTCTTCCATAGGGCTCAATATCCGTCACATCAAGGCGCCCCTTTTCATTAAAAATTTCCACCAATGGATGATGACGTCGAACAACAAGAACTTGCTCAAAGACGTGCAAAGGCAAGTAATGATAGCCTTGCATGCCCAGTGCCTTAGGACGAATCAGAAAATCAATCACGCCCTTTTGCAAATCCTCAAAGCTCGAAAAATTTGAAAAAGTAAACGCAAGAGTGCACTGTGGCGCACCTTCATTGATGGCCTTAACGACAGGAGCTAAAAGGTAGGGAACGGCGTTGTCGGGACTTGCAATTCTGATGATGCGTTTCAGAGTCTTAGGATCAAAAACACGATGTCTACTGAGCGCCATTAATTTAGTGTTGGCCTGTAAAACATCACCAATGATTTCCGTTGCAAAACTCGTTGGAATAAGTCCTTGAGGAGAACGCACAAAACAAGGATCGCCAAAAATTTCTTTTAATCTTGCCACTCGTCGGGAAGCCGTTGGCAACGTTAAATTAAGCTCTTGTGCGGCAAGCGTAATGCTTCGTTTTTCCCACAAAGCAATGAAAAGTTGAAGGTCTTCTTGTGAAATATTCATGGCTTTCTCGATTTCAAAATTTTCAATTTCTAGTATACAGACTTTCAGAAATTGAAAGCGCCTTTCTATCTAAGACAGAAAGGCGCTCAAAAAAGGTTTGAAACGATTAGCCGCGAACTTGGCCGTTACCCGTCACTAAATACTTGTAAGACGTCAATTCCGGTAACGCCATGGGACCTCTGGCATGAAGTTTTTGCGTACTGATACCAATTTCTGCACCAAACCCAAATTCAAAGCCATCCGTAAATCGAGTGGAGGCATTGACATAGACAGCCGCCGCATCAATTGAGCGTTGGAAGATCTGAGCATTTGTTGCGTCTTCGGTCACAATGCATTCAGAGTGCTTTGTACTAAAGCGCGCAATGTGATCAAGCGCCTCCTCAAGCCCCTCAACAATCTTCACCGACAATCGCAAGTCACCGTATTCCGTAGCCCAATCTTCCTCGGTTGCAGGAACCACTCGTGCATCAAAAGCTTGCACCTTTTCGCACCCCATGATCGTTACACCGGCATCAAAATAGTCTTTGAGCATGGCAGGTAAGAAAACTTCGGCCACATCCTTATGAACCAAAAGCGTTTCCATGGCATTGCAAACGGAAGGACGTTGTACCTTGGCGTTAAAGGCGATCTTTCGCGCTTTATCGCAATCGGCCGTAGCATCGACAAAGGTGTGGCAAACACCCGACCCTGTTTCAATCACAGGGACAGAGGCATTTTGAACCACGAAACGAATCAAACCTGCGCCACCACGCGGAATGACTACGTCGACATAATCATTCATGCGAATCAAATGCGTCACCGCCTCACGATCGGTCACGTCAATGAGTTGAATGGCGCCATCAGGAATGCCATTGGCGTAAGCCGCTTGCGTCAAGACCTTAGCAATGGCGGCGTTCGAAGATAAAGCTTCGCTACCGCCCTTTAACACAACGGCATTGCCCGACTTCACGCAAAGACCAATGGCATCGGCCGTCACATTGGGACGTGCTTCATAAATAATACCAATCACACCCAAAGGCACTCGAACCTTTTGAATATGAAGGCCGTTATCCAACGTTCGATCCGATAAAACGTCGCCTACGGGGTCGGTAAGGTCTGCGACTTGGCGCAATCCCTCAGCCATCCCTTCAATGCGCTTTACGGTCAATTGAAGGCGATCCAACATGGAAGACTTCATGCCGTTGGCACGAGCGCATTCCATGTCCTTTTCATTTTCAGTCAAAATGAAATCACTTTGAGCCAACAAAGCATCGGCCATGGCTAAAAGCGCACGATTTTTGGTCTCAGTATCAACCAAGGCCAATCGTCTTTCGGCCTCATGCGCCAAATGGGCTTTATCGCGCACCAAATCATAAGTACTCATCATTGGCCTCCAAACCGAAAATCACTAAATCATCACGGTGAACCACTTCATCAAACGCCTTGTGGCCCAAGCGCGTTTCAATTTCATCACTGTGGCAACCTAAAATCTTTTGAATTTCATCGGATGCGTAGTGAGATAAGCCACGAGCCAACTCCTCGCCACTTTCGTTGACAATGCTCACGGTATTACCCGGTTCAAATTCCCCTTCCACAGCCTTGATACCCACAGGCAAAATGCTGCAGCCACCGGCTTTTTTCATTGCTTTGGCGCACCCTGCATCCACTGTCAACTTACCCTTAATACGAGCACCAAAGGCCAACCATTTCTTTCTGAATTGCAAACGATTTTCTCGAGAAACGAAAAGGGTACCGATATTTTCTCCATTGAGAATTCGGGTAACGGAATCGAGCTCTTCACCGGAGGCAATCACCAAGTTAATGCCTGAGGTGGTTGCGTTTTTGGCTGCCTGCAATTTCGTTGCCATCCCGCCCGTACCGACGCTACTGCCCGCACCGCCAGCGCTCGCTTCAATCGCGGGCGTAATCTCTTCGACTTCGCTCACAAGCTTGGCATCGGGATGCGTTTGAGGATTTGCCGTATAAAGACCGTCAACATCAGACAAAATAATGACCAAATCGGCTTCAACAATCCCTGCCACCAAAGCCGACAAATTATCATTGTCACCGATCTTTAATTCATCTAAAGCCACTACGTCATTTTCATTGACAATCGGAATCACGCGACTCTTTAAAAGCTCTTTAAAGGTGTTACGAGCATTGATATAGCGATGACGATCAACCGTTTCTTGGCGAGTAATCAAAACTTGAGCCGTAATTTGACCGTACTCAGAGAAAAATTTGTCGTAGGTGTGCATCAAGATGCCTTGACCCACAGCGGCGGCAGCTTGCTTACCCGGAATAGTTTTTGGCTTCTCAGTAAGGCCCAAACGATCGACACCCACGGCCACGGCGCCCGAAGTCACCAAAATCATTTCTTTGCCTTGATTTTGAAGGTCTGAAAGCTCTCTAGCCAAACGATCCATTCGTGCAAAATCACGCTTACCATTAGCATGTGTAATCGTGCTCGAACCGACTTTAACCACAATTCGTTTAGCGTTTTTTAATTCTGAGCGAGAAATCAACATAACGTCACCCGTTTTAGAAGAATCTTTCCATTATATTCAAAGATTATTACTACAAACATCCGGTCATATAGACAGGTAGCAACACGAGATCACCATCAACTTTAAGATCCTTTGTGCAGATGATGTAGCGCTTGCCTAACCTATCGCGATATTTGTTAACAAAGTAGTCCAATGAAGCGTGCTTGCGATAGTCGCCAGACTTCACTTCAATCGGACAGATTTTTTTCATTTGGCGAATCAAGAAATCAATTTCGATATTTTTGCGACTCGCATCGTCCTTGGCTTCGGTATAAAAGTAGAGTTGATGCCCTTTGGCTCTTAGCTGTTGAGCAACGACATTTTCAAAGAACATCCCTTCATTGAGACTTAATTTTCCGTACAAAATACCGTTAATGACCTCTTCCTCAAGAGAGGGGCCACTTTGCGTTGCCGTCACTGTCAAAAGTCCCGTATCGGCCATGTAGCATTTGAGTGTTGAACGACCGATATTGAGCTTTAGACCAATCGTTGGATCCGTCGAGTTGTACGCACAATTGACGATTTTTGAATCCGACAACCACATAAAGGCATCTTCGTAAGTACGCATTCTGGCGTCTTTTTTAAGACTGGCCAATTTGAAGCGTTTCTGAT
Source organism: uncultured Sutterella sp. (assembly GCA_902477615.1). GTDB lineage: Bacteria > Pseudomonadota > Gammaproteobacteria > Burkholderiales > Burkholderiaceae_F > Aphodousia. The sequence continues at coordinate 651 of CABSHY010000126.1, read as the reverse complement.
GCGATGAAAGCTGAGACGGAATATCATCAAAAATCAATCTCACTTTCATTTCGCTTTCACCGGCGTAGCGAGAGATATCCTCACGGTAAAGAGCCAAAATATTTTGTTGAATTCTCCTCACACCGAGAAAATCTTTTGTTTCCGCATAGTGACTGACAGCTTGCGGCATGCCACCGACAAGCATATAGGTGCGAAACAATTTCATAATCTCTCGATGCACACCGTCGCCCAAAGGCGTAAGCGACTCATAATGTGAATGAATGGTCTCTTTAATCATGCCGCTTTCGTCAATCACATCGAGAAACTCTTCAAAGTCCAATGGATTGAGGGCCATACGGATTTCTTCAGACGGCAGAACAATATCTGCAATATTGCTCTTGATACTGATGAGCGACCCCGTTTCAATGTAGTCATAACGGCCGTCAGCGACAAGGTGCTTAATGAGTTGCCTTGCAAGAGGGAAAAGCTGTACTTCGTCAAAAATAATGCAGGATTGGCGGCGATACAGTGGCGTTCTGAAAAGCAAAGACAATCGAGAGAAGAACTCATCAAGGTCGTATGAAAACTCCTTGAATATCTCCAACAATCTTGGATGAGGGCGAGAAAAGTCAATGTAAAGATAACTCTTATACTCTTTTGAAGCGAAATCTT
>CABSHY010000125.1 GCA_902477615.1 uncultured Sutterella sp. | reverse complement strand
TTCGTCCATGTCAATGCGGTTATGCCGGTTGCCGTGCTTACGCATGGGCAATTGTCATGGACGAAGCACCGATTAATCGTTGCGCTCCCGGTGGTAAAAAAGGAATTGAAGCTTTGGCTCAAGTCACAGGGCGAGATGTCATTGCACTTGATCCCGAATACGGCCATGAAGTACCACTTGAAGTTTCGCACATCAAACCGGAGCTTTGCATCGGGTGTCGAAAGTGTGTTGCGGTTTGTCCGACCAACGCCATTGTTGGCGCGCCCAAGCGCATGCATGCGGTGATCACCGATTGGTGCACAGGGTGCGCATTATGTGTCGTCCCTTGCCCTGTTGACTGTGTTGAAATGGTGCCCGCCTCCTTTGAGTGGACGACGGAGCGTGCCCACGCTGCTCGCGATCGTTATAAAGCCAAGCAACAACGTGAAAAACTCAAGCGTGAAGCTCACGATAAGCGCATGGCCGCCGAAACCACGCAGGAAAAGAAAAAGAATCTGATTGCCGACATTCTTAAACGGGCGCAAAAGAAGTCAATAACCCCTGCCTGAAGGCAGAGGCTTGAAGGAGCCTTTATTGACTAGCCTCAGCGCCCCTCTTTCGAGAGGTGCTACGTTGGTTGGGAATGTATAGGCACCGTGGAATGTACATCCTAGTTCCACGCACTGCGGCCTGTGATTAAAAGCTCCGAGAGGTAAGAGCGGTGTTGCAGGCACCAAACCCCGTCCAACATTGGCGAAGGATGTCAACCGGCCTTCGGGCCGAGCAAGCGGAGCCTGCGGGTATCCGCGAAGGATGTACTTTGAAAGTATTTGTTTTGAACATGCGAGGTCAGCCCTTGATGCCGTGCTCGCCTGCAAAGGCGAGGCATCTGCTCAAGGCAGGCAAGGCCGTGGCGAGGCGTCGAACGCCGTTCACGATTCAACTTCGAATCGCTACAGGTGAAACGAAGCAGAGCGTGACGTTGGGCGTTGACGCCGGCACAAAGCATGTCGGCCTTTCCGCTACGACGGAAAAGGAAGAGGTCTTTGCGTCCGAAGTCGAACTTCGACAAGACATCACGGAGCTTCTGGCTGCTCGGCTCTCGCAGCGTCGTGAGCGCCGCTATCGCAAGACGCGCTACCGTGCGCCGCGCTTTTTGAACCGTGTACGCTCGAAACACAAGGGATGGCTTGCCCCTTCCGTTGAAAACCGCATTCAGGCGCACATCTCGCGCATTGAAGCGGTGTGCCGAGTGCTGCCGATCACAAAGATCGTGATTGAAACCGCATCCTTCGACATTCAGAAAATCAAAAATCCCGAAGTCGAGGGTACGGACTATCAGCAGGGCGACCAGCTTGGATTCTGGAACGTGCGCGAGTATGTTCTTTTCCGTGACGGTCATGTCTGCCAGCACTGTCGAGGTCGATCCAAGGATCCGATCCTCAACGTGCATCATCTTGAGAGCCGCAAGACAGGCGGCGATGCGCCCAACAACCTGATCACGCTCTGCGAGACATGCCACAAGGCATATCACGCAGGAAGGATCAAGTTGAAGGTTGGTCGCGGCACGTCGTTCAGGGCAGAAGCCTTCATGGGCATCATGCGTTGGACGCTACTTGACCGCATTCGCAAGGCACATCCTGAACTGCCTGTCGAAAACACCTACGGCTATCTGACGAAGCACAAGCGCATTATCCTTGGCTTGCCCAAGACGCATTGCGCCGACGCCTTCTGTATTGCCGGAAACCTGAATGCGCTGCGACGAGGAGAAATCCTAAACCAGCGCCAGACGCGCAAGCACAACCGTCAGATTCACAAGTGTACGGTGCTCTCGAAGACGCTTACGGACGGCACGAAGATCGGATACCGAAAGCTCAATCAAACACCGCATCTGGTCAAGAACTTCAGGCTCTTCGACAAGGTGAGATGTCTTGGGCAAACCGGCTTCATCTTCGGTCGAAGATCGTCCGGCTACTTCGATGTCCGGAGGCTGGACGGCGTAAAGCTTTCTTCCGGCATCAGCTACAGGAAGCTCACGCTTCTCGAAAAGAGAAGCACCTATTTAACCGAACTTAGAAACGAGGACGGCGCTTCCTCCCCTGTCTGAAGACAGAGGTTTCCGCGCCGATTTTCTATGAATAAAGACAAACGCTACGAAATCATGAAGCGGCTCGCGGCAGAGCGCCCCGAGCCCAAAAGTGAACTCAATTACACAACGCCTTATGAGTTGGTTGTTGCCGTAGCGTTATCAGCGCAAGCCACGGATAAAAGCGTGAACCTTGCAACCGAAAAACTTTTCCCAGTCGCCAATACTCCAAAAGCCATGGTGGCGCTTGGTGTCGATGGTTTAATCCCTTACATCAAAACCATTGGCCTTTATCGCAATAAAGCGAAAAATGTCGTGGCGTTAAGTCAAAAGTTGTTGGATGACTTCGCCGGTGAAGTCCCCTGCGATCGTGAAGGTTTGGAGAGTTTACCAGGTGTGGGCCGAAAGACAGCCAACGTGGTTTTAAATGTTGCCTTTGGGCTTCCTACGATTGCCGTGGATACCCATATCTTCCGAGTCAGTAACCGCACGGGATTTGCCCCCGGTAAGACCCCGGAAGAGGTCGAGCAAAAACTTGTAAAGTTTATGCCCAAAGATTTTATCAAGGACTCCCACCACTGGTTGCTTTTGCACGGGCGCTACTGCTGCAAAGCGATTAACCCTGATTGTCCTCACTGCCCGATTTCAGATTTGTGTGAGTTTAAGAAAAAAACACAGTGATCAAAAAAAAACTGCATGTCCCCGAAAGGTATGCAGTTTTTTTCTTAGAGTCCGATTAGAGCCACTCGAGCGACCAGTCAACTGTCACGATACCGGCTTCTAAGTCCACTTCGTCAACATAGGCTTCCACGAAGGGAATAAGAATGGAGGCACCATCACCTTCAGGCTTAACGACCAAAAGGTCATGCGCTCCGTTATCGGTCACCGTTTCCACAACACCTAACGTTTCGCCCTTGAGGTTCACCACCTTCATGCCCAAAATGTCGTGATCGTAGAAGTCCCCTTCTTCCAATTCAGGCAAATCGTTACGGTCAATCAAAAGACTGCCCTTTAATGCCATGGCATCTTCGCGCGTCGGAATTTCATTGATACGAACGACCAGGTCTTTACCGTGTTCTTTCATCTCGGCCACGGTCAAAAGGCGAGGTTCAACACCGGCAACTCGAGGGTACGGTAAAAACCACCAATTGGTCGTTTCAAACAAAAAGTCACCGTCACGCTTACCCGGAACAACACGCACCCAACCGCGGACACCATAGGCACCGGCCGTACGACCGACTTCAATTAAATCCATTTCTTTTGACATAACGACTCTTAAATCTTGAGGATACAAAAAAGGACAATTTCCTTGATTCTAAACCACTTTACATCGTAGATACTGCAGTGAAAGGTCGGGGTTTGAGTCCAAACGGTAGACACAATTTCCGATTGTTTAGTAACTCAAACGAGTACTCTCAACTGTCAATGTAAAGCGTGAACCTGAAAAATTGTCCTTTTCGAGCAAACGCTAGGTTTGCTGATAATTAGGCAGCAGCCTTCTTAGCTTGCTTAGCCAAACGAGCAACCGTGTCACTCATTTGTGCACCAACACCGATCCAGTGCGTGAGACGATCCTCAGCCATGTGGAACTTAACAGCTTGGCCAGAAGCCATCGGGTTGTAGTAGCCCAAACGTTCGATAAAACGACCGTCACGGGGGTTACGAGAGTCCGTAACAACGATATTGTAGAAAGGACGCTTCTTGGAACCGCCGCGAGCGAGACGAATAACAACCATTTTTTACCTCTTGTGTCAAAAGTAAAAGCAGTAAACACTGCAATAAAAAAACGAAACCCCGAAGGGCTTCAAGAAAAATTCGAGCTATTTTACCGCAATCATTTCTCTTATGGCAAATGATTTTCAAGGTTTTTCGGGCATTTAAGCAAAATTTTTCTTTTTTAAAGACGCCAAAATAGAAAAAAGCTGCCGAGTTTGAGTTCGACAGCTTTTTTAGCGTTAGACTTAACGATTAAGCAGTAGCTTCTTTTTTGTTGCTAAACCAGTGTAAACCAACAATCATCGCAACCAAGGTGCCCAAGCAGGCCACCAACGAGATCGTCAAGTTACCATGCGTGATACCGGCAGCAACGTAACCCACGAAGCTAGCGAAGGCCACCACCAAAGCGTAAGGCGCTTGGGTTGCAACGTGCTCGATGTGCGAGCAACCGGCCCCGGCCGAGGACAGAATCGTCGTATCGGAAATCGGAGAGCAGTGGTCACCGAAGACGGAACCGGCCAACGTAGCAGCCAAGGACACAACCACCAAGCTCGGATCCAAAGCTTGAGCGATCGGCACAACGATCGGAATCAAGATACCGAACGTACCCCAAGCCGTACCCGTGGA
>CABSHY010000124.1 GCA_902477615.1 uncultured Sutterella sp. | reverse complement strand
TTGAAGGCCAATCAACGAATTTTCACACGTAACGAACGTGTTCGCAGCATGCAACGCTTGCAAATGAACTTGCTTTTTGCTGACCACGATCAAGACTGTAAGAGTTGCGCTCGCCACGGGGACTGTGAATTGCAAGACGTTGCTCTTTTTATTGGGATGCAACGTACGCCTTTTGCCGGTCACTATTTAACGAAGCGCCCCTTTGACGATACCTCTGCCGGCATCGTTCGTGATGTCAATAAGTGCATCCGTTGCGGTCGTTGCGTGGAAGTGTGTCGTCAAGTGCAAGGTATTGGCGCATTGACGATTGCCGACTTTGGTTTGATGAGTGGCGTCGGTATGACCGGCGCCAAGAACTGGGTGGATTCTGAAAAATGCGTTCAGTGCGGTCAATGCACGCTCGTTTGCCCGACGGGTGCCTTGAGTGAAAAGGATGAAAACGACAAAGTCCTTCGCATGATCGATGACCCGGAAATCACGACGGTCTTTCAAATTGCTCCGAGTGTACGTGTGACCTTAGGGGAAGAATTCGGTTTGCCCACTGGTGCCAACGTCGAAGGCATGATTGTGGGTGCCCTTCGTCAAATCGGTGCTGACTATGTGATGGATACGAATTTCGCAGCCGACATGGTGATTATGGAAGAAGGCACGGAATTCTTAACACGCCTTCAAGCCCGCCAAAAGGGTGAACCGGTTGCCTTGCCGATGTTTACGTCGTGCTGCCCGGGTTGGGTTAATTTCGTTGAAAAGCACGTTCCGATGATTATGGAATACTTATCAACGACGCGTTCGCCGCAAGCGGTCTTTGGTGCTTTAGCTAAAGAATTCTTACCTGAAAAGTTGGGTGTGAAGAAAGAAAACCTTCGCGTAATTTCTGTCATGCCCTGTACGGCTAAAAAGGGTGAAGCACAACGCGATACGTTGATGCGTGAACCTGAACTCTATGACGTTGATGCCGTCTTGACGGTTCGAGAGTTGGCAAAGCTCATCCGTCGTAGTGGCTTGCATTTAAAGAATTGCGAACCCCAAGCTTACGATAGCAACGCGCATTTCACGAACTACTCCGGCGCCGGTGCCATTTTCGGCACAACGGGCGGTGTGATGGAAGCAGCGATTCGTACGCTCTATAGCCTTACGCATGAAGGCGCAACCCTGGCACCGATTGTCTATACGCCCGTACGTGGCTTAGACGGCGTTAAAGAGTCGGTGGTGAATCTAGGGGCTTACGGTGATGTTCGCATCGCAGTGGTCCACGGTTTAAGCCGTACAAACGCTTTGTTAGAAAGCATGAGCCGAGGCGAAGTAATCTATGACTTTGTTGAAGTGATGGCATGCCCCGGCGGTTGCATTGCAGGTGGTGGTACGCCTCGCAAGAAAAATCGCTATCAGCCGTTTGCCCAAGTGCGTCAAGAAGCGCTTTACGACATCGATGAAAAGATGACGCTTCGTGAGTCTCACAAGAATCCTCAAGTCATTGCGATGTATGAGGAAAATTTGGGAGAACCGGGCAGTCACGTGGCTCACGAAATGCTTCACTGTGAATATCGCAGCAAGAAACGTGATCGTGAGAGCCCGCAAGTGCGCAGACTTTGGCAATTGTTAGGCAAACGCTATACACAGCCGAAGAAAACGCGCTAAAATGCGTATCTGACTCAGGGCGGGGTGAAATTCCCCACCGGTGGTAATAGTCCACGAGCGCACGCCTCGAAGTTTATTTTCGAGGCGTGGTCAGTTGAATCGGTGCAATTCCGATACCGACGGTACAGTCCGGATGAAAGAGTGGCGTTAAAGCGTTCGAGCTTTAGTGTGTAGATTTTGCGGATTTCTTGCAAAATCCTTCTCCCTGATGCAATTTTTCTATGAAATTTCTTCTTTAAGAAAGGATGATCATGCATCAGTCTGAAAACCTTTTGATGCGTTACGGCAACGACAGTTTGGTTCGTGTTGAACGCGCTTTAAATGACTTGCGCGCCGGTAAAGGCGTGATGGTCGTTGATGATGAAGATCGCGAAAACGAAGGCGATTTAATTCTCTCCTCCCAATTTTTGACCGTTGAACAAATGGCTTTGATGATCCGAGAATGCTCGGGTATCGTCTGTGTTTGTTTGCGCGATGAAGACTGCCGTCGTTTAAAGTTAGACCAAATGGTGGCCAATAACACCAATACGCAAGGCACGGCCTTTACGGTTTCGATTGAAGCCGCTCACGGTTGTACGACCGGTGTAAGCGCCGCTGATCGTGTGACGACCATTAAGGCAGCAGCCAATCCTGAAGGCAAGGCCAAAGATCTTTTGCGCCCCGGTCACGTTTATCCGTTGCGTGCTCGAGCAGGTGGCGTGCTTGAACGTCGTGGTCACACCGAAGCTACGGTTGACTTGATGCGTTTAGCCGGTCTTAATCCCGCCGGTGTTTTGTGCGAATTGATGAATGTCGATGGCACGATGGCTAAGTTGCCTGAAGTTTGTACCTTTGCCGACAAGCATGATTTATGCGTGATTTCTGTTGAAGATTTGGTGACTTATCGCCAAACGCATCACTGCTAACCCTTAGGTGGTAAGGTGCACAGAGGCCAGTCAAATGACTGGCTTTTTCTTTGTCGATGCAATAGGGAGATGTCCTTAGTGAATACGCTTCGTCTAGTCGTTTCGACTTATAGGAAGTCGGGGGTTTTTCGAGCATAATAGGGGAGTCTAAAATTTCCCTATTGGAGCATTCATGAAACGTCGTTCCTTATTGGTGAGCGCTTTGTGCGTCATTGCCGCTGGCAGTATTTTGACCGGTTGTTCGGATAAAGCCACAGAAGCTGGTGTCTTGAAGATCGGTTGTTCTCCTGTTCCTCATGCTGATATTTTGAAGGCTGCGACTCCTTTGTTAGCTAAGGAAGGTGTTAAGGTTCAGGTGATTGAATTTACGGATTATGTCCAACCAAATATGGCTTTGGCAGATAAAGAGTTGGATGCCAACTTCTTCCAACACAAGCCCTATTTGGATAACTTCAGCAAGGAACGAAAGCTTAGTCTTGAATCCTTGGTTGCCGTTCACATTGAACCGATGGGTGTGTACTCCAAGAAAGTGAAATCCATTTCTGCTTTGACGACCGGCATGAAGGTGGCTATTCCTAATGATCCTACCAATGGTGGTCGTGCATTGGCCATTTTGGCCAACGCCGGTTTCTTTAAGATGAAGGCTGGTGTGGGAGTCAATGGTACGCCTGCTGACATTATTAATAATCCGCACAATATTCAAGTCGTAGAAATGGAAGCCGCTGTATTGCCACGTGCTTTGGAAGACGTGGATTTTGCCGTGATTAATTCCAATTACGCTTTGGGCGTGAACTTGAACCCGATGAAGGATGCTCTCTTTATTGAAAGTAAGGATTCTCCCTACGCCAATATCGTGGCCGTTCGTAAGGGTGATCATCGTAAAGAGCTTCAAGCTTTGACGAAGGTTTTAACTTCGCCTGAAATCAAGAAGTTTATTGAAGACAAGTACCAAGGCGCTGTGATTCCTGCATTCTAATTAGGATTACGACACAAACAACTGAACCGGGACGTTGAAAGACTTCCCGGTTTTTTAAATTCTGAATTTTCGATGCTAAAAAATCTTTTAAAGTTATTGGGAAACGTGAAGTTTCTCTTTATGGGATCGGTGAGGGAACTTTAATCTCTGCTTTAACCGTGGGGCTTTTTGTCAAGTTCTTTAATCGGGTGTTCGACAAATACCATTGGGCAAGATCTTTTTTGGACTAAGGCTTGAAAGACAAAATCGCCATTGAATCATTTCGAGATCAATAGCGATTTTAATTGCGAAGAATTCTAATAAAATCAGAAGCTTACGTGATCGGGTTCGAGCCCCGAGAAGCCCATCATCGGCAGTTTGTCTAAGAGCTCAATGTCTTCTTGTGCAAGGTCAAAGTTAAAACTTTCAAGATTTTCCTTTTGGTGCTCAGGATTCATCGACTTTGTAATCGGGATAATATTGTGATGAGCAATCCAACGCAAAATCACCTGAGACGGGGACTTACCGTACTTAGCTGCCAACGTTTCAATTTCTTCTTTATGCAACAACTCGCCATGGCCCAAAGGTGACCAAGCTTGAATTTGAATATCCGAGCGTTGGCAAAATTGAACCGTGGCTTTTTGCATGTAACCGGGGTGATACTCGATTTGATTAATGACGGGAGCAATGTTGGCACGTGCTAAGAAACTGACCAAGTGGTGAATTTGGAAGTTGGAAACGCCGATGTTTTTCACGAGCCCGCTTTCATGCAAACGCTCAAAGGCACGCCACGTGCCGACGTTAACACTTTGCCAGGCTAATGGATCGCCCTTAGTGAAGGGCCAGTGGATCAAATAGGCATCGAGGTAATCGACTTGTAAGCGCTTGAGCGTCGCATCAAATGCTCGCATAACGCTGTCGTAGGTGCGATTTGATGTCCAACACTTACTTAAGATGAAAAGGTCTTTACGGTTGACACTTGTGCG
>CABSHY010000123.1 GCA_902477615.1 uncultured Sutterella sp. | reverse complement strand
GCCGTACCGCTCTTCGTATCGGGCAAATAGCGGCAGTGAACAGCGATCACCTTACCGTTTTCGTCCTTTTCAATGGAGGTCGGGACGACAACGTAGGCGTAACGCAAGCGAACCGGTTTGGCTTCAGAACCGTCGGCCGGGATCGTCAAACGACGATAGCCCTTGGGTGGCACTTCAGCAAAGTCGCTTTCATCAATCCAGAGTTCCTTAGAGAACGTGATTTCACGCGTACCCCATTCCGGCTTTTGCGGATGGTTCGGAGCCGTGAGCGTTTCAGAAGCGGCTTCATCGTAGTTGTCGATGATGAGCTTTAAGGGGCGCACAACACCGATACGGCGTAAGGCGCGGCCTTCCAAGTCTTCACGCAAGCAAGCTTCCAAAACAGAGTAATCAATCAAACCGCCGGCCACACGAGAGACACCGCAACGTTCTGCGAAGAGGTGGATGGATTCCGGGGTGTAACCGCGACGGCGCAAACCGAAGATCGTCGGCATACGGGGATCGTCCCAGCCGTCAACCAACTTTTCTTGTACCAATTGGATCAACTTACGCTTACTAACGACCACGTGGGACAAGTTCAAGCGGTTAAATTCATATTGGTGAGACAACAAGAAGAAGTTCGGGCGAACAACCGTCAAAGCAGCTTGCAAAAGCGGCGTAAAGTGTTCGGTGTTAACCGTCATCAAAGCCCAGAAGGCGCTGGCGCGCGTACCTTCAAACTTTTCAGGGCCCAAGTCAGAGTCCCAAGCTTCAAAGACTTCTTCCATGGCCTTTTCAGGAGCGCTTTGACCCAACTTGTTGCGGTTTTGGTATGCAGCACGCATGAAGGGCAAGGCCAAGTCGCTTTCACCCTTACTCATTGCGAGCAAGAGTTCCTTGGCTTCTGCGTATTGAGGAGCGCGCAACACGGGGATGATGCGTTCAAGGGTCCAATCGTAGAAGGCGCGTTGGTCTTCAAATTCGAGCGTACAGATCGAGTGCGTGATGTTTTCCAAGCTATCTTCGATCGGGTGAGCGAAGGTGTACATCGGATAAACGCACCACTTGTTGCCCGTGTTGTGGTGTTCAGCGAAACGGATGCGGTAGATGGCCGGGTCACGCAAATTGATGTTGGGGCTAGCCATATCAATCTTGGCACGCAACACCATGGAGCCTTCGGCGTGCTTACCGTCACGCATTTCGTGGAAGAGGCGTAAGTTTTCTTCAGGAGAGCGATCACGGTAGGGGCTGTTTTTGCCCGGTTCCGTCAACGTACCGCGATTGGCATGCATTTCGTCAGCACTTTGTTCGTCGACATAGGCATAGCCCGTCTTCACCAAGTGTTCAGCGAATTCGTACATCCATTCAAAGTAGTTACTGGCAAAGTAAAGGTTCTTTTCTTCACCGTGTTCCCAGTCAAAGCCCAACCAACGCACGGATTCCTTGATGGAATCAACGTATTCTTGGTCTTCCTTAACAGGGTTTGTATCGTCAAAGCGCATGTGGCAGTAACCACCGTAGGCGCGAGCCAAACCAAAGTTCAAGCAAATGCTCTTGGCATGACCCACGTGCAAGTAACCGTTCGGTTCCGGCGGAAAACGGGTGCGGATGCGAGCAGGATCGGCAACACCCGTGGCCTGTTCACTGTAGGGGGCAGGATGACCGCACCACAAGCGAGGTTCGTTCGCATGCGTTTCTAAGTCGCTATCGATGATGTTACGAATGAAGTTCGTAACTTGTGCACTATTCTCTTTATTTTCCGTCGTAGACATACTTATCTTCTTTATTTCAAGGAATGGAAAATATCCATTTTACTCGGATTTCGTTTTTTTCGTCGCTTGAGAAACAGAAAACTCAAGGAAAAACAATCATATTTGTCTTATTCGTCTGCTTTTTTGCAACCGCAACAACCGCTTTGTGAAGAACACTTCTTGCAGCCACCCTGACTGCAACCGCAACCGGGGTTTTTAAACATGTAGTAAACGCAGGCGATAACAGCAATGCCCACCGCAATTAACAAAAGCCAACTGATGAGATTCACGATATTAAAATCCTAAAACAAGGCCAATCATTCGAACGATGAAAGCCACGACCCAAGCGATGCCGCATTGAGCAAGCACCACAATCAAGGCCCACGTGCCGTTAAGCTCTCGCTTAATCGTGGCAACGGCGGCTACACAAGGCGTGTAGAGCAAGCAGAAAACCAAAAGCGTAAAGGCTGACAAAGAGGTAAGCCACGTGGTCAGCGCTTCGGTAGAACCAAACAACACGGTTAACGTACTCACAACGCTTTCTTTGGCCATAAAGCCACTGATTAAGGCGGTCGTGACCTTCCAATCACCAAAGCCCAAGGGACTAAAGATCGGGGCCATCCAACCGGCTAACATCGCGAGCATACTTTGTTGAGAGTCCGCAATGGGGTTCATTTGCAAGTCATAGTTTTGCAAGAACCAAATGACAACCGTTGCCACAAAAATCACGGTAAAGGCGCGTTGCAAGAAGTCTTTGGCTTTTTCCCACAACAAAAGCGTTACGTTTTTAAAGCCCGGTAAACGGTAGTTGGGCAATTCCATCACAAAGGGAACGGCTTCACCCTTAAATAGGGATTGACGTAAAACAAGCCCCGTGACAATGGCCATCACGATCCCCAATAGGTAGAGCGTGATCATGACAATGGCGCCGTTTTCCGGGAAAAACGCTGCAGTGAAGAACGCATAGATGGGGAGTTTGGCCGAGCAACTCATAAAGGGCGTGAGCAAAATGGTGAGTTTGCGGTCACGCTCAGAGGGTAAGGTACGACTGGCCATCACGCCCGGCACCGTGCAACCGAAACCAATCAAAAGCGGAACAATGCTTCGACCCGAAAGCCCCATTTTTCTTAAAAGCGTATCCATCACAAACGCAATGCGTGCCATGTAACCACTGTCTTCTAAGAGCGAGAGGAAGAAGAATAAGACAACAATGGTGGGTAAGAAACTTAAAACGCTCCCCACGCCATTGAAGACCCCGTCAATCAAAAGCGAGTGAACGGCACTATTGACTTGAGCAGACGTTAAGAAGGCATCCACATGATCGGTGATGGCCGTAATACCCCAATCCAACCAATCGGTGAGTAACGCTCCGATAACGTCAAACGTCAACCAGAAAATAAGCATCATGATCACTAAGAAAGCGGGGATGGCAGTGTATTTCCCGGTCAGCACTTGGTCAATGACAAGACTGCGGATGTGTTCACGACTCACGAGCGGACGCACAACAGTTGCATCGCAGACGCGATCAATAAACAAAAAGCGCATGTCGGCAATAGCAGCACAGCGATCCAATCCTCGCTCGGCTTCCATTTGTTTGATCAAGTGGTTGATGGTGCGCTTTTCGTTTTCATCCAAATTAAGTTTTTGAAGGATAAGTTCGTCACCTTCGGCAATTTTGCTCGCTGCAAAGCGCCACGGCAATTGCGTTTCAATAGCATGGTCTTCGATCGTGTGAGCGATGGAGTGGATGCAACGGTGAACGGCGCCTTTGTTGTCCTTTGAGCGACAGAAGTCTTGTTCAACAGGTCGCTCTTGATAGTGGGCGATGTGCAACGTGTGGTCAACGAGTTCAGCAATGCCTTCATTGCGAGAAGCGGAAATCGGCACGACCGGAATGCCCAACAAGGCTTCCATTTCGTTAATGCGGATGGTGCCCCCGTTGTTTCGCACTTCATCCATCATATTGAGCGCCAAAATCATGGGCTTACCCAATTCAAGCAATTGCATCGTGAGGTACAGATTTCGCTCAATATTGGTGGCGTCCACAATATTGATGATGACGTGAGGGTCTTCTTCTAAGATGAATTCTCGCGTCACGACTTCTTCAGCCGAATAGGGCGAGAGCGAATAAATGCCAGGCAAGTCCGTTACACGCGTATTGGGTTGACCGATGATAGCGCCGTCTTTACGATCCACTGTGACGCCAGGGAAGTTCCCCACGTGTTGGTTGGAGCCTGTCAGGCGGTTAAAAAGGGTTGTTTTCCCGCAGTTTTGGTTACCCACTAAAGCGATGCGCATCGTTGTCCCTTCAGGTAACGGCGGATGATCGGGTTGCGTGTGGTATTTGCCGCCTTCACCGTACCCAGGGTGCTCAAGCGCTTCTTTGGGTACAGAGGGCGTGCGAGCAGCGCTTTCTGTTTCTAACAAACGAATACCGATTTCTTGCGCTTCAGCGGCACGCAACGTTAAGTCATAACTGCGAATACGAACTTCAATCGGGTCGCCCAACGGGGCACGCTTAATCATTTTGACTTCGGCATTAGGAATCAGCCCCATGTCAAGGAAGTGCTGGCGAAGTGCGCCCGAAGCCCCTACGTGGGTAATCACGGCGGACAGTCCGATAGGAAGGTCGTTTAATGTTTGAGACATAGAGAGTCAATGAGCAAAACTTTTACTCTAAATGAGAATCGTTATTAATCGAGGAATTTTAAAACAAAAATAGGAAAATGGCTTGATATCACAAGAGAAATTTTCAAAAAAGGAAACGCCTGAAACGGGAAATTTCAGGCGTTTCCTTTTTTGAAAATTTCTCT
>CABSHY010000122.1 GCA_902477615.1 uncultured Sutterella sp. | reverse complement strand
AGAGGATCTTTATAATGCAATTAGCGCAACAGTTAAACTGACTGCCAACCGAAAAGGTAAGGGGAAATTAATTATCGAATTCTCCAATTATGATCAATTAGATGGAATCATTGCTCATTTTGGTCAATTTGATTAACTAATTGAAATTAGTAAGAAAAAAGTGTTCTTTTGGACTAAGGGTTTACGCTAGAAAAACATTAGTGTAAACCCTTGTTTATATAGGTAACGTAACGTATAATTCGCCGTAATGACGGGTTTGTAGAGGCGGCTTTACTATAAAAATGAGCAAAATCGTTTTACTACAAATCTTTGCCACATTAGGAGTTGCTGCAGTTTCTGCCCTCTTTTGGGGAGAAAGTGTGGCTGTTTCTGCATTATTAACAGGCTTAGCCTGTTCGGTGCCGAACGCATTATTTGCGGCGAATTTGAGTGCTTTAGGCAAATTAAGTCCCTCATCTTCACCGTTGTTCTTCTTAATTGGCGAGTTCATTAAACTCATTGCAATGGCACTTTTGTTGGTGTTAATTGTGATGCTGTATAAGGACTTAGTCTGGCCCGCAATGATTATTACAATGATTGTGGTCTTGAATTGTTCCTTTTTGGGACTTCTAACCCGAGAATAAACATGGCAGCTGAAGCTCTCACCGCTACCGAGTATATTACTCACCACTTGAAGCATTTGTCTTCCACTGCACAATCGAGCATTGTCGATATGTCAGTGATTAATATTGACACGATCACGTTTTCAATTCTGATCATGGCTTTAACGCTCTTCTTGTTATACAAGGGTGCGTGCAAGGCCACATCTGGCGTTCCGGGTAAATGGCAATGTGCCGTCGAAATGCTGGTTGAATTTGTTGACGAACAAGCTAAGTCAATTGTCCATGGGGATCGTACCTTTATCGCTCCTTTGGCTTTGACGGTGTTTGTTTGGGTTGTGTTGATGAATGCTATCGACTTGATCCCGGTAGACTTATTACCGACGATCGCTGCTTGGATGGGCATTCATTATTTGCGTCCACTCCCGACGGCCGACTTGAACGGCACGATGGGTATTTCTATGGGCGTGCTTCTCCTTATGATTTATTACGGTATTAAAATCAAGGGGTTTGGTGGTTTCGGTCGTGAACTCTTCACGGCACCGTTTGGCTCCAACCCGTTGCTTTGGCCGTTTAATTTCGCATTAAATCTTATCGAATATGCCGCTAAGTGTGTCTCTTTGGGCATGCGGTTGTTTGGTAATATGTATGCAGGGGAATTAGTCTTTTTCTTGATCGCACTCTTAGGTAGCCTCTGGGCCGGCTTTGACGGCTTGAGTCTCTTTGGTGTGTTTGGTCACGCTGTGGCAGGGATCTGCTGGTGGCTCTTCCACGTGTTGATCGTGATCTTACAAGCTTTCATCATGATGATGTTGACCTTGGTTTACATTGGTCAAGCTCATGAAGGTCACTAATCACTAGCTTTTTACTTTAATTTTTTTTTCTTTTACTCCCACTTTTTTTTAGGATTAAGGAGTTTCGCAATGACCAACGTCGCTTTTGTTGCCTTGGCTGCTGGCCTCATCATCGGTCTCGGTGCTATTGGTGCTTGTCTCGGTATCGCTATCATGGGTTCTAAGTACCTCGAAGCTGCTGCTCGTCAACCGGAATTGATGAACGCCTTGCAAACCAAGATGTTCTTGTTGGCCGGTCTTATCGACGCCGCTTTCTTGATTGGTGTCGGTATCGCTATGATGTTCGCTTTTGCTAATCCGTTTGTCGGCTAATAAAAGCTTTAAAAACTCTTTTATTAACGGCGTTAATTAGCACTCACCAAGGGTGGTGAGCGTGCTGATTGACTTAACGGGGTTCAAATAATGAACATCAATGCTTCTCTGTTTGTACAGATGGCCGTGTTCTTCTTTGGTGCTTGGGTCACCATGAAGTACATTTGGCCGCCGCTCATTCGAGCAATCGAAGAGCGACAAAAGAAGATTGACGGAGGTTTGGCTGCTGCCGATAAAGGTGAAATGGCCTTAGCGGAAGCCCAAAAGGAAGTTCAAGCTATTAAGGCTGAAGCTCGTGCTCAAGCTTTGGGTATCGTCAATGACAGCGAAAAGCGCGGTCAAACGATCGTTGAAGAAGCAAAGGCTCAAGCTCAAGTCGAAGCAGATCGTATTATCGAATCTGCCAAGGCTGAAGTTGCTCAAGAAGCTCAACGCGTTCGTGAGCAATTGCGTGCAGAAGTTGCTCGCTTGGCTATCGCTGGTGCTGAACAAATCCTTCGTCGCGAGGTTGACACTAAAGTTCATGCAGACATGCTTGAACAATTGAAGGCTAAGCTTTGATTATGGCTGAACTTTCGACGATTGCCCGTCCCTACGCGCAAGCTCTTTTGTTAGCTTTGCGTGACGCTAAAAAGGGACCTAAGGAAGCTGCCGATTTGGCTGCTGTTATGGATGGTATTGCCCAAGTGGTGACCGCTCCTGAACTCCTTTCCCTCATTGGGGAACCGAAGGTCAGTTCTGAGCAAATCTGTGAGTTGATTTTGACCACCATCGGTCAAGAAGTGCCCGCAGAGGCCGCTAATTTATTGAAGGTGGTCGTTGAGAACGGTCGCTTGGAAGCTGTGCCGGAAATCGCACGTCAATTCCGCGAACTTAAAAACCAATCCGAAGGTGTCGCAGACGCGTACATTGAATCTGCTTTCCCGATGAGTGACGCAGAAGTCAATGCTTTGGTCTCCGCTCTTGGAAGCCGTTTCCCTGGACTTAAGTTGACGCCGATCGTGACCATTAATGAAGGTTTGATCGGTGGTGTCCGTGTGAAAGTTGGCGATAAGACGCTTGACGGATCGATTCAAACGCGCCTTGCTCAAATGCAAGAGGCACTCACCGCATAAATTTCGGAGCTGTAAGAAATGCAACTCAATCCTAGTGAAATCAGCGAATTGCTGAAAAAGCGCATCGAAGGCCTTGGGGTCTCCGCTGATCTTCGCACCCAAGGTACCGTGGTTTCTGTTACCGACGGTATTTGCCGCGTTCACGGTCTTTCTGACGTGATGCAAGGCGAAATGTTGGAATTCCCCAACAGCACGTATGGTTTGGCTTTGAACCTTGAACGTGATTCCGTGGGTGCAGTTATTCTTGGTAACTACGAGCACATTAGTGAAGGCGACGTCGTTAAGACGACGGGTCGCATTCTCCAAGTGCCCGTTGGTCCGAAGTTGATTGGCCGCGTGGTCAATGCTTTGGGTCAACCGATCGATGGTAAGGGTCCGATCGACACCGACGAATTTGACGTCGTTGAAAAGGTCGCTCCTGGTGTTATCGATCGCCAATCTGTTTCTCAACCGGTTCAAACTGGTTTGAAGTCTATTGACGCAATGGTGCCGATCGGCCGTGGTCAACGTGAATTGATCATTGGTGACCGTCAAACGGGTAAGACCGCTGTTGCTTTGGATACGATCATTAACCAAAAGGGTAAAGACCTTATTTGCGTTTATGTCGCTATCGGTCAAAAGGCTTCTACGATTGCCAACGTTGTTCGCAAGTTGGAAGAGCACGGCGCAATGGACTACACGATCATTGTTGCTGCCAGTGCATCTGAATCTGCCGCTTTGCAATACATCGCTCCGTACGCCGGTGCAACGATGGGCGAATACTTCCGCGACCGCGGTCAAGATTCTTTGATTGTTTATGATGACTTGACCAAGCAAGCTTGGGCCTATCGTCAAATTTCCTTGTTGTTGCGCCGTCCGCCTGGACGCGAAGCATACCCTGGTGACGTGTTCTACTTGCACAGCCGCTTGTTGGAACGTGCCGCTCGCGTGAACCCGACCTATGTCGAACGTTTCACGAAGGGTGCTGTTAAGGGTAAGACTGGCTCTATGACCGCTTTGCCGATCATTGAAACGCAAGCTGGTGACGTTACGGCTTTCGTGCCGACCAACGTGATTTCTATTACCGACGGTCAAATCTTCTTGGAAACTGACCTCTTTAACGCTGGTATTCGTCCGGCTATCAACCCGGGTATCTCTGTGTCCCGTGTGGGTGGTGCTGCTCAAACCAAGGTTATTAAGAAGCTCGGTGGTGGCGTTCGTTTGGCTTTGGCTCAATACCGTGAATTGGCCGCTTTTGCTCAATTCGCCTCTGACTTGGACGAAGCAACCCGCAAGCAATTGGAACGCGGTAAGGTTGTTACTGAATTGATGAAGCAACCGCAATACCAACCGTTGCAAGTTTGGGAAGAAGCTTTGGTCTTGTTCTGCGTTGAAAACGGCATTTACGACGATGTCGAAGTCAAGGATGCATTGCGCTTTGAAAAGGCTATGCGTGACTTCATCGCTGAAAAGCACGCCGACTTAGTGCAACGTATCGAAGAGAAGAAGGAACTTGTTGCTGAAGACAAGGATCTCCTCTTGAACGTTGTTACTGAATTTAAGAAGAACGGCGCCTACTAAGTAGAAGTCGATTAACACCAAAGGGGACCAAATGCCTAGCACCAAGGAAATTCGCGCCAAGATCAAGAGCGTACAAAATACGCGCAAGATCACCAAGGCGATGGAAATGGTTGCGGCATCGAAGATGCGTAAGGCGCAAGATCGTATGCACGCC
>CABSHY010000121.1 GCA_902477615.1 uncultured Sutterella sp. | reverse complement strand
AAAACCAACCGTCAACGGTATGAGCGATTGTCAGAAGAATCTGTTCGATGTATGCAAGAAATAGGGCAACAGTACCCACATTGCGGATACGGCGAGCGGTTTCATCATTGGATTTTTGCCGATGATCCACAGCCTTATGGAAGTTGGGGCAATGGTGCAGCGATGCGAGTCAGCGCTTGTGGATGGGCTGCACGAAGCTTAGAACACGCAAAAGAGTTGGCGACAAAGGTCACAGTCGTCAGTCACGATCATCCCGAAAGCATTAAGGCTGCCGTTGCTGTTTCTCAAGCCATATACCTTTTAAGTTAGGGCAAACCTAAAGATGAGGTTTTGAACTTTTTGTCTCAATATTACAAACAAAAGAGAACAATCGCAGATTATCGCAAAATCCACTATATGAAATACTTTTCGTGCATGAATACGATGCCTCGAGCCATCGCGGCGTTCAAAGAAGGTAAAGATTTCGAAGATACGATTCGCAATGCCATCTCGATTGGAGGCGATAGTGACACAATTGCCGCTATTGCGGGAAGTCTCGCAGAAGCCTGTTGGGGTGTTCCTGATGAACATCGAAAAGCAGCAAGGGCGTACTTAGATAAACCAATCAAAAAGATTTTGGCTGAGTTTGGAAACAGTTACTCGCGTACTTGCTTACACTATTATTAGTCTTTACTTTTGATAGTGTCTGCAAACGAAAATAGAAGAATCTTTTGAGAAACCTTTTGTTGCAATTTCATTGGGTTAGCGCAGACGTCTTCTGAGAGTTCGAATCTCACCTCCTCCGCCAAAAATAGATACGGGTTAACGCTAATTCCTCATACTAAGTAATTCAACCTATAGTAGTCATGGAAGTACTGACTTTGCTTAGTACAGAAGTAAGAGACTTTTAGGAGAATTGATATGAAAAAGACTCTGATGGCCGTTGCTTTGGCATTCGCTATGGCTGGCTCCGCCTATGCTGCTAACTTGCCCAAGGTTGCCATTTTGGCAACGGGTGGCACGATTGCCGGTACGGCTTCTTCCAACACGCAAACGACGGGCTATAAGGCCGGTGAGTTGGCAATTCAAACATTGATTGACGCAGTTCCCGCCATCAAGGACTACGCCGATGTGACGGGCGAACAAATCGTTAAGATCAGCTCCAACAACTTAACCGACGACGTGTTGCTTCGTTTGGCCAATCGCTGCAACGAGCTCTTAAAAGATCCGAAGATTAAAGGTATTGTGATTACGCACGGTACCGACACGATGGAAGAAACGGCTTACTTCTTGAATTTAACCGTTAAGAGCAAGAAGCCAGTGATTCTTGTGGGTGCTATGCGTCCGGCAACCGCCATTTCTGCCGACGGTCCGATGAACCTTTTAAATGCTGTTCGTTTGGCAGCCGACCCGCAAGCCGCTGACCGCGGTGTGATGATCGCTATGAACGACCAAATTAGCGCCGGTCGTGATGTAACGAAGGGCAATACGAACCACGTTAATACCTTTACGTCTCACCAATTGGGTTATTTGGGCGTGATCGCCGGTGGTAAGAACCATTTCTTCCGTAAGGTTGAAAAGCTCCACACGTATCAAACCGAGTTTGATGTCTCCAAGTTGAAGAGCTTGCCGCGCGTCGATATCGTTTACACGCACGCCAATGCTGACCGCGTTTTGGCTGACGCTGCAGTTGCTGCCGGCGCCAAGGGTATCGTTCACGCCGGTTCCGGTAACGGTTCCGTTCACGGTCAAACCGAACCCGCTTTGGCAGAAGCCGTTAAGAAGGGTGTAGCCGTGGTGCTGTCTTCCCGCACGGGTAGCGGTGTTGTGAACCCCAACATGAAGCAATACAACGATGCCGGTTTTATTGAAGCCGGTTACCTCAACCCGCAAAAGGCTCGTATCCTCTTGCAATTGGCTTTGACCAAGACCAATGATCCGGCCAAGATCAAGGAAATGTTCGCTAAGTACTAATCGAATACTCTTTGATTAATTAAGGTGAAGCCTCATTTCTTCGGAAGTGGGGCTTTAATTTCTTAAAACCATCTCAAGAAATTCTTTAGCTTCTAATTTTTGTTGTGTGTTATCAATTGGTTGTGTTGCAAGATTGATCCATTGTTCAATTCGGTTCGTGAGTTTTGAACACTGCCAATACTCTTCTAACTCAGAAGATGGGGTTTTGATTAGTGCATTTATAAAGTCATTTTTATAGTCAAAAATGCGACCAAATGCAGCAGGCATGTTTTGGAATCCATTAATGTTTCTGGTACCGCCAGCAGAGAATTGATCGCGAATGTTGGTATTGACTATCCCGTGTTTAGTTACTAACCAAAGAGCTAACCTCTGATACTTACTATTAGATTTTGAGGCTAGGATTTCCGGAAAAATGACGTAAGAAAGAATTGTATATTTTTCCTTTTCGTCTTTTTCCAAAGAACTCCACAGTCGAACCGTGGGATTAACAACGTTGTCTTCTTCGTTTTTTCCTGCCCACCACAAAGATTGACCCGCTTTAAGACGACCTTTGTAATAGTTAGATAGGGGAGTAATTGGATCTTCAAGTTGACGAAACTTATCGTAGTCAATCTCCATTTTGTCGAAAATGCTTTCGCCACTCTGAGTTTTCATATCAATTAGATAACGAGGATAATGCGTGACAGCTATCTCAGAAAGACAACTTTCATAAGGGCGACTTAAAAACTGTATCGGATCGCCTAACTTGCCAAACATCAGATATATGCGATCAACACAACCGAGACGTGTACTCTCTAAGATGCTACTACCAATGCTTGTCCAATGATTTTTATTGGTACTTTTGACTTCCACCCCAAAATTGCCACCAACGATTAAATCAGGAAACTTGGAACCAGATACCAAATGAATTGTATTTTCAAACAGAGTTCCTTTAGAACAGTCTTCAAGCGCAGAAAGAATATCCCCTTCGAGCTTAAGCCCTCCATGCTCTTTGAAAAGCGATGGCTCTTCCAAAGCTAACTGATTCAAATAGTTGTCTGTTTTAGACATTAACTCTTTGAAATCTTCATTCGTAGGGGTCTTTGTTTCGGCAACAATCATGACTAATCCTCACCAAAATAAAGATTCCAGTTTTGCTCCAAGCGTTTTGCAATGTGATACGCAAGGAGACACGGCACAGCATTGCCAATAATTTTGTAAGCATCTGAAGCACTTACGCTACCAAACGGATTTTTTGACGAATGGATAAACTCATAATCATCTGGGAACGTTTGGATACGAGCGCACTCTCGAATGGTAAGTCTTCTTTCTAAGTAACCATTTTGAAGCTCTTGAAGATGTTTACCTCCGTGCTCTAAAGATAAACGTCTAAACTCAATGTTCCCGTGATGCTCGGAACGAATCGTTGGCGCGATTGAACCTAAGTTAACTTCGGTTTGACCTTGGCAATGTTTGCCCATCCACTTTGCTTTAGAAAATTTTTGCTGTGCAACATCAGAAGCGAACTCTGGTTCTTGCAAATCACTTAAATAATCTGAGCACGGGACTGGTGGCATCAATCCCAAACCGAATGATGTGTACGCATGTGTACGAGGCGGGTAGGGATCGAATTCATTTTCAATTTCTATCTTGGATAATTCATTCAAAGCCCTTTGGGTTAATGCTGACTTTTTAAAACCAAAGAAAATGACACGCTCACGGGATTGAGGGACACCAAAGTCAGCAGCATGAAGAACTCGAGCGGGTACGACTAAGTATCCATTACCAGCTGTTGCGAAGTCTGATTCGATAATAGTTTTCGCATCGTTTAAGTTCGTTAAGCCTTTGACGTTTTCTGCAATAAAGACTTTAGGTAATGTGATGGAGACAACGTCACGCATCCACATGTAGAGTGACCCACGGTTCTCAACCGTCGGTGCGTCAGCATTTAATAATTTTCCGTCGTGACCTTTTAGTGAATTAAATCCGAGCCTTTTTCCAGCAACTGAAAAGTCCTGACAAGGGAAGCCTCCAGTGACAACATCGATATCAGAAGGGAATGAACTTGCCCCCCCCCATTTTATGAGTCTTCACTAAGTCAACAATACTGTCTAAATGGTAAAGGCTCTCTGCATCAGGATGTCTTTTATGGAAATATGAAACCCAGGCCGCTTTAGCGTCACGACGTATGTCATTAGCAAACACTGTTGTAAACGGTGTCTTCTTAACATTCACCCAATCACCGGTTCGACTCTCAATCCAATCAGGATGAATATCTGTATTGATGGAATTGATGTGACAAGAAAAGTTTCCTTCGAACCCTAAATCCATGCCTCCGCAACCAGAAAATAATGACAAAACTTTCATAAAAAACCTTAGTAAATAGTGCTTTTGGCATTATCGCGGATTTTCTGACGCTTGCAAGTAATTTTGGTTTGACGTTAAACGAAGGACTGTTTAGTTTTTAACAATGAGATCGGTAAAATTTTTAAAATTAACAGCAAACCTCTTCAATTCAAAAGGATAGCCATGAAAAGCATCGAAGTCGTCGCCGCCATTATCCGTCACGAAGACAAAATCTTCGCCACACAACGCGGTTACGGTGATTTTAAAGACGGTTGGGAGTTCCCTGGCGGCAAGGTGGAAGCCGGAGAAACACCCAAGGAAGCA
>CABSHY010000120.1 GCA_902477615.1 uncultured Sutterella sp. | reverse complement strand
CTATACATATAGTCACTCATCACAGCATAGTCCGTTTGGTTTTCACGAATCATCGGTGCAATTTCCATAACGGTGGCAATCACGCCTTCAGCCCAACGATCCAACACGCGACTTTGACCCGGTGTCGTCATGTATTGTTCAAAGCAGTGCACCACAATGTCTGCTAAACCATTGGCAATTTGTTTAGCAGGCAATGAGTAGGTGGCTTCCGGATCCAAAATGGAAAATTCCGGGTAAGCGCCACGGAACGCGAACTTCTCGGTCGTTTCCAAAGAAGAAATCACGGCACCGTTATTCATTTCAGAACCCGTTGCCGGCAACGTCATAACGCTGGCAAAAGGAATTTGCTTAGCGGCGTTCCCCGTCTTAACAATGGCCCAAGGATCCGTTTCCGGCATAGCAATACCGGCGGCAATGAGTTTCGTGCCATCCAAAACAGAACCACCACCCACGGCCAAAATCAAATCTACTTTTTCTTCTAACCCCAATGCCACGGCTTTACGTAACGTTTCCACTTTAGGATTGGGTTCAATGCCCCAAAATTCCACCGTTTGGTGATCTTTCAATGCGGCTTTAACTTGATCGTAAACACCGTTTCGCTTAACGCTTCCACCGCCAAACGTCAACAGAACCTTACGAGACTTGTCAATCAAATCAGATAAAAGAGCAATTTGACCGCGACCAAACACAAGCTTTGTCGGGTTTTGGAAAACAAAATTTTGCATACGTCACCTCAGTGGACAAAAAATAAAGCAATCTATTCATTGTAACTTTTGCGCCTCAAGAGGTAAAAGAGCGCTTTCCCTAAGCATTTCCTTTATCATTGGGGCGTAAAAAAAATAATCAATATGGAGTTCTCCATGAAGTTTCTTGCCAAAATCTTCAAGTTTGAAGAGAAGAACACTACCTTTAAGAAAGAATTAATGGCAGGCATCACGGGCTTTATTACCGTGTGCTACGTCCTCTTCGTTGTCCCCGCCATGCTCTCTGATGCTGGTATGCCGAAGGAAGCCGCCACCGTTGCCGTCATTTGGGCAACCGCGTTAGCGAGTTTTCTTATGGCCTTTTACGCCAACTTCCCCGTGATTGTGGCTCCAGGCTTAGGGATCTGTGCCTTTTTTGCCTATTACGTCTGCGGCCCTATGGGATTGACTTGGCAAGCAGGGCTCGCTGCCGTCTTTATCTCGGGCGTCATCTTCTTACTTTTGACGGTCAGTCGAATTCGAGAAATGATCATTCAGGCTGTACCCCTTGATATTAAATACGCCATCGTTGTGGGTCTCGGTTGCTTTATCTCCTTTATTGGTATGAAGAACGCCGGCATCATTGTTGCCGACCCGTCTACGTTTGTAGCATTCGGCGACATGACAAGTCGGGAACCGTTGTTAGCCGGTTTCGGTGCTTTGTTTATCGGTGCTTTGATGGTCCGTCAAGTACGAGGCGCCATGATCATTGGTATTCTCGTCATTACAGTTGTTGGTATGTCAGTCGGCGCTAGTCCCTTACCTGAGTTCTCCAATATGTCGATGCCTAAGACGTTTGTTCCAACGGAAACGCTTTTTGCATTGGACTTTAAGTCCGTCTTCCAATACGGCATCGTCACGATTGTTTTTACGTTGACCATGGTGGACTTATTTGACAACATGGGAACTTTAATTGGCTTGAGTCAACGAGCTCGTATGATGGATATGAAGACCGGTCACATTAAAGGTCTTAACCGTGCCCTTTTGTCTGACTCTGTGGCAACCATGGGTTCTGGCATCATTGGTACGCCGACCTGCACGAGTTACGTGGAAAGTGCCGCAGCTATCGCCGAAGGCGGTCGCACCGGCATGGTTCCCTTTGTAACGGCAATCTTGTTCTTAGCTTGCTTATTGGCTTTACCCTTGGTTCACATTGTTCCGAGTTATGCCACGGCTGCGGCTTTGATCGTGGTCGGGGCTTTGATGATGCAATCGGTCGTACATATTCATTTCGAAGACTTCACGACCGGCATGCCAGCCTTCTTAACGATTCTTACCATGCCTTTGACTTTTAACGTTGCCACTGGCTTCGGTTTGGGCTTCATCAGCTATGTATTGCTAAAGCTCTTGACGGGTAAGGAACGCGAATTGACCGTCATTACAGTTTTGATTGCAGCGGCTTTTGCGATCAACTTTGTTTTACGTTAAACAGAACAACTTTTGACAAAACGGCTCGTTCAAAAAACGGGCCGTTTTTTATTGGTGCGCCCGACAGGGCGCACTGCTGGTGGTGAAAGTCCACTGTTTCAGCCCGACGTGGGGCAAGAAGTAGCAACTCAGCAAGGGCGTCTTGGTAACAAGGGGTCTGAAGGAAGCTGATAGCAAAGCGCTGGCCTGACGAACAGAAAGCGAATACGAGGCCGATGTGTTGGATAAGGAGCCCAATTTCTCCGAAATCCTAATACACGTACGGAAGACATGTCGGTAAATTCGACAGGTATAAGCGTGAAAGCAGTGCGTCATACTCGGGGAGGCCCTTCTCAATGCCACTGGCTACTGATATCGAGAGATGTCAGGATGTTGGGAAGGGAGTCAGCAGAGGGCGTAGTAGGGGTAACCTGAAGGCCCGAACATTTAAATGCAAGTAGACAAGGTACAACTCATGACTGACAATTTATCCAGCACACAGTGTCGGAACGAGACTCTTCTCGGGGCGGACGGAATCCGTACTCGAGTCGCTGGCCCTCGTCCAAAAGGAGTTTCAGTCAAGGCGATACCTTCGTGGACGAAAGCAGATCCTGGATGGTGCAACATTGAGAACGTGGTCAATCCGATCACCATTGACGAAGCACTGACCAAAGTGATTTCGAATCGAGGAAGTGGTGGCGTGGATCACATCACCACATCTGAGCTTCGAGATTACTGGTCGAAATACGGAGGAACTATCCGCCAGAAAATCGTGCAAGGGACGTACATCCCTTTGCCCGTTAGACGAGTCGACATTCCCAAACCCAATGGGGACAAAAGAATGCTCGGCATTCCCTCAGTCATTGATCGAGTGATACAACAGGCCCTCGTCAACGTACTTGAACCGGTATTTGATTCGCAATTTAGCGAATTCAGCTACGGTTTCCGCAAAGGACGCAATGCTCAACAAGCAGTACTCCAAGCGCAAAGCTACATCAAAGACGGCCATAGATGGGTCGTGGAATTGGATTTATCGAAGTTCTTCGACAGAGTCAACCACGATATCCTTATGAGCCGTGTAGCCAAAGTCGTTGAAGATAAGAAAATCCTCAAACTCATCCGTCGTTACCTAAACGCAGGGATTATGGAGGATGGTATCGTCAAACCTCGTAGTGAAGGTGTACCTCAAGGCGGTCCTTTAAGTCCGCTCTTGTCGAACATCATCCTAACGGAGTTAGACCGAGAGCTTGAGAAGCGAGGCCACAAGTTTTGTCGCTATGCTGACGACTGCAACATTTATGTAAAGTCCGAAGAAGCGGCCAAACGAGTGCTTGAAAGCGTGACTAAGTATTTGGAAGGAGGGCTCAAGTTACGAGTAAATCGTGATAAGAGCGGTACCTTTCGCCCATACGAGTCAGTCTTTCTTGGCTATAGCTTCCATCGTAGAAACTGGACACGTATTATCGTGTCAGAGAAGTCGATCAAACGGCTAAAGACTAAACTGAAGGTCATCTACCGTCAGAGTCGAGGAACATCGTTAAGCACCGCTATAAAGAAACTCAATCAGGTACTGAGAGGGTGGCGTAACTACTTCAAGCTGGATACTCGGAAAGAGTTCTTTGAGAAGTTAGACATTAATATACGCACCCATCTCAGAGTTTTGATATGGCGAGCCTGGAAAAGGCCGAAAACAAGAGTAAGGGAATTGCGCAAAAGAGGACTTGATGCAGTTAACGCATGCAAATCCGCCTATAACGGGCGAGGTCCATGGTACAACGCACAGGCGCTCCACATGCGTATAACAATCCCGAACGCCTTGTTTACTCGGCTCGGATTGTACAATCTGTCTTCCATGGGGACTGTTTAAATGAAACGCCGTATGCGGAACCGCACGTACGGTGTTGTGAGAGGCGGAAAGGGGCAACCCCTCCGCCTACTCGATAAAAAATAAAAAATCCGAACAACCCATTACGAGAGCTCGGACTCTTTATTGTGGTGCGGGAGATCGGACTCGAACCGACACGCCTTAACAGCGTCAGGACCTAAACCTGGTGCGTCTACCAATTTCGCCACCCCCGCAACCAGAGCATGTAAGTTTACACAAACTTGCAGTCAGTCTCAAGGCAAACCCAAGACAAATACAAATGGCTCTCGGGTGCTGGAGATCGGATTCGAACCGACTCGCCTACTCAGAGAGCCATTGTCACTCGGTGCTGACTCGGAATTACTTATCCTTGCAGCAGCAACCACCTTCTTCATGGTGGTGATGGTGGTGTTCGTGATTGCCACAACCACAGCCTTCACCGTGTTCATGATGATGGTCATGACCACCGCAACCGCAGCCTTCGCCATGTTCGTGATGATGTTCGTGATTGCCACAACCACAGCCTTCACCGTGTTCGTGATGATGTTCATGGCCACCGCAACCGCAGCCTTCACCGTGTTCATGATGGTGATGATGACCGCCGCAACCACAGCCTTCGCCATGTTCATGATGATGG
>CABSHY010000119.1 GCA_902477615.1 uncultured Sutterella sp. | reverse complement strand
TGAGCGTTAAATTCCGAATTCCTCCGGATAGACCAAAAATCCTTTTAATTGGGGTGCGTCAGTTCGCAATTTGGTTGCCATAAAGTTGATTTCAGGAAAACCTTCGGGCACCTCAAAACCAAAAGTGCTCGCCGGAACGTAACCGAATTTTGGATAGTAGTGTTCACTTCCCAAAACAAAAGCGTAACCGTATCCCAAAGTCCTAGCGATTTCATGTCCTCGTTTGATCAACGCTTTGCCGATTCCCATGCGTTGATGCGATGGTTTAACTGACAGGGGAGCCAACACCAGCACGGCCTCTTCGCCAACCTTTCCCACGGTAAAAAGGATGTGACCCACAATCTCATCGTTTTCCACGGCAACCAATGACAACTCGGGAACAAAAGAGGTTCCTTTTCGGAGATTTTCCACCAAATTTTGCTCGGTGCCATCACTGTGTTGAGCCCCCAAAAATGCCACTTTGATCAACTCAAAAACTACCGCATGATCAGATGGTTTTTCCGCTCGAATAATTATTACAAACCTCAAAAGAAAATGATTGGAATGGCATCTCAACAGTATATCTAAGACTGAATTTACGCTCTTGTTAATTTGTTTTTTGCGTTAACGCATACTTACGAGAAATAATCATTTTTAGTGCTATTGCTTCGTTATAATCAAAGCAGATAGACACACATTTTGAATCGAGAATGTTTATGAAAAAAACACTTATCATAGCCGCTGCTTTAGGGCTTGCTTTATGCCAATCGGCCTATGCCGCCCCTAGTGCTTCACAAGGTGACTTAACACCTCCGCAACTGTCACAAAAAAACTTAACGAACAAAGACTCCCAAGGCCG
Organism: uncultured Sutterella sp.; assembly: GCA_902477615.1. Lineage (GTDB taxonomy): Bacteria > Pseudomonadota > Gammaproteobacteria > Burkholderiales > Burkholderiaceae_F > Aphodousia. The sequence continues at coordinate 3,833 of CABSHY010000119.1, read as the reverse complement.
TCAGGCAACGGGTTATGAACGTATGCAGGAAAAGGCAAAAACGTACGCAGAACCCAATCCAAACTTGGCCCCTACGAGTGAAGATTATGCAAAGGCCCGTAAGGATCGCGCTGCTGGCAAAATCAACAAACCGGAAAGTTCTCGCACAGAAATTGAAACGGTTCGCGACCAAAATAATCGCGTCACCGAATACGTGGTCACGCCGGGCTCCACTCATATTCCGTACTCTGTGGAAAACAAAGCCGATCGCCCGTCTCCTGTGGATGCCGGTCAACGCAAGGGCACGTTAGGCACGCCAAAATTTATTAACTTCGGGTTCTAATTCATGCAAGGACATATTGCTGCTGTTTCCTCGCCCATTCAATGGATTAAACGCGGGGCCTTCGCTTTACGCCAGGCCCCGTTTGGTTTGGCGAGCATTGTAATTTTTTACGTTTTCATGATGTCGGTTTTGACATCTCTGCCCTTCATCGGTTTGGTGATTGCCGCCCTTTTCATGCCCTTTGGCACGATGTTGGTCATTAACGCCACCAAAGACGCAGAAGAAAATCGTCAACCCACTTACCAAATTCTCGTTGAGCTCTTTAAAGAGCCCTCTCAACGCATGCGACTCTTCCGCGTGGGCCTTGTCTACGGGGGCTTTTTGGTAGCAGCCAATTTTGCCTATGCCTTAACGGCCATGGATGAAATTGCGAAGTGGCAAATCCAAGACGGTCGCTTGGTATGGGATTCCGTTTTTGCCAACCTTCCCTACACGGCAATTGTGATCACGCTGGTGCTCTACACGCTGGGTCAAATGGCCACATGGTTTGCTCCGGCGTTAATCGCATGGAAAAACATGGCAGTGACCAAAGCGGTGTTTTATTCGTTCTTCGGTTGCTTGCGAAATTGGCTTGCCATTTTGGTGCTTTTAATCATCATCGGCATCATTACCATGGTGAGTTCTTTTGCACTGATTTTCTTATTGGATACCTTCCGTTTGCACGATGTATCCATGTTTATTGTCGTGCCTGCAGCCCTGGCTTTGACAACCTTGGCTTACAGCACAATTTGGCCCATGTGGTGTGACATTTACGGCGATATCCCTATCGAAAATTTGTAACATCTAACTATTGAAAAAATCTCAAAAAAGCCTCAATCCCCTGATATACGGGCAATTGAGGCTTTTTCTTATTTTGGTAAGTCTGTTACAAAAAATATATATCTAAGTAGATTGCATTATTTTGAAAATAGTGTAATACTGATATGCGTTCGGTCTCTAAGAGATAAAAAATAAGAACTCAATCTCTCACCAGAACTAAAAACTCCCTAGAGAAATTAGAGTTCAAGATCCTAAAAAGACCAGAGCAAATAAGTGCGATGATTCGCTAGTCCCTTAGGAGAATTCAAATGCATGTTAATGCCTACGTACAAAATAGCGTCATAAGACGCATACGTCACATTATGTGTTTCGTTTGTCGTTCTTGCTTTAGCTTCCATCGCTTCTCCTCCGCCTCAACAAACGCTTCCTAAGTTTGTTGCTCGCCGTTTTTATTTTGGACGGCACAACTCCGAATTTCTTTTAAGCTCCTGTGCTTGAAACGAAATTCAAAAATCCAAGATTTCACTTTAACTGAATTTGTATTCCCTATGCAGGGCGTGGTGTTTTATTGCCTAAATAATTTACCAACCCTACTTGAAGAACCCTAATTCAAGGAACAAGTGCGCCTTTATGCGCACAAAATAAAGGTATACCTATGAAACAACTTAAAATTGCGGTTAGCGCCGGTGTTGAATCTGCTTTTGATTCCGTTCGTGAAACGGTCTGTTTAGATCATGCCGACTTAACGGAAGTTTCTGCGATCGTCATGTCTGCCCAAGACATCGCCGCTGGTAAGCTCGAAGCTGTTGAAGCCAAGCACTTCAACCTTCCGGTTTTCGCTGTGAGCGAAGCAAAAGAAGATTTGCCCGTTGGTCGTCTCCACGGTGTTATTGACACCAACCCGACCAATAAGGCTTTCTATGGCCGTCAAGTCGACTGCGCCGCAACGAAGTACGAAGATGCGGTTCTCCCGCCCTTCTTCGGTAGCCTTGAACAATACGTTCAAAACGGTAACTCCCAATTCGACTGCCCGGGGCATCAAGGTGGTGCATTCTTCCGCCGTCACCCCGCTGGCCGTGCTTTCTATGAATTCTTTGGCGAATCGGTTTTCCGCTCTGACTTATGCAATGCCGACGTCTCCATGGGCGACCTTTTGATTCACGAAGGTGCTCCGTGTGCTGCTCAACAAGCCGCTGCCAAGATCTATAACGCAGACAAAACGTATTTCGTTTTGAACGGTACGTCTGCTTCGAACAAAGTTGTTTTAAATGCCCTTCTAGCCCCCGGCGATTTGGTTCTCTTTGACCGAAATAACCACAAATCCAACCACCACGGCGCTCTTTTGCAAGCTGGTGCTACCCCAATCTACCTTGAAACGGCCCGTAATCCCTACGGCTTTATTGGTGGTATCGATGCCCATTGCTTCAACGAAGATTCCCTCAGTGGTTTGGTCAAAGAAGTCAGTCCTGAAAAGGCTGACCAAAAGCGCCCCTTCCGTTTGGCTGTGATTCAGCTCGGTACCTATGACGGTACGATTTACAATGCTCGTCAAGTCGTCGATAGCATCGGCCACTTGTGTGACTACATCCTCTTTGACTCTGCATGGGTCGGCTACGAACAATTCATCCCGATGATGAAGGATTGCTCTCCGTTGCTTTTGGACTTGGGTCCTGAAGATCCGGGTATCTTGGTGACGCAATCTGTTCACAAGCAACAAGCTGGTTTCTCCCAAACCAGTCAAATCCATAAGAAGGATAGCCACATCAAGGGGCAAGATCGCTACTGCCCGCACAAGCGCTTAAACAACGCTTTCATGATGCACGCCTCTACGAGCCCCTTCTATCCCCTCTTTGCCGCATTGGACGTCAATGCCAAGATGCACGAAGGTCAATTGGGTCGCGATTTGTGGCTCGACTGCGTGAAGGTTGGTATTGAAGCTCGTAAGGCTTTGATCAAGAACTGCCACCACATCCGTCCGTTCGTTCCGCCGGTTGTTGACGGTCGTCCTTGGGAAAGCTTTGACACCGAAGAAATGGCCAACGACTTGAAGTTCTTTGACTTCAAGCCCGGTGAAAAGTGGCACGCCTTTGAAGGCTACGGCGAACACCAATACTTCGTCGACCCGTGCAAGTTCTTGTTGACGACGCCGGGTATTAAGGCCGAAACGGGCGAATACGATGACTTCGGTGTTCCCGCTACGATTTTGGCTAACTTCTTGCGTGAAAATAACATCGTTCCGGAAAAGTGTGACTTGAACTCCATCCTTTTCTTGATGACGCCAGCAGAAGATACGGCCAAGATGAACCATCTCGTTTCGCAAATCAAGCGTTTCGAAGAACTCTTAGACCGTGACGCTCCGCTCGCAGAAGTGCTCCCGAGCATCTACGAAGCCAACATTGATCGTTATCGTGGTTACACGATCCGTCAGTTGTGCCAAGAAATGCATGACTTCTACAAGAGCCGTAACGTCAAGCAACTTCAAAAGGAAATGTTCCGTAAGGCTCACTTCCCGAAGATGGCTATGCAACCGCAAGAAGCTCACTTCGAGTTCATCCGTGGTCACGTTGACCTCGTTCCGCTCGAAAAGGCTGAAGGTCGCATCGCTGTTGAAGGTGCTCTCCCCTATCCTCCGGGCGTGCTTTGCTGCGTACCGGGTGAAGTCTGGGGCGGCTCTGTGCTCAAGTACTTCTTAGCCCTTGAAGAAGGTATTAACCGTATGCCGGGCTTCTCTCCAGATCGGAAGAGCGTCGTG
>CABSHY010000118.1 GCA_902477615.1 uncultured Sutterella sp. | reverse complement strand
CTACTCACGTCAACGATTTCCACGTTTTGAATCGGCACCGGTGCATGCCAACGGAAACCCGGCATCGTGGTTTCAGTGTACTTACCAAAGGTCGTCACAATCCCGGACTGACCTTCAGGCACAATGTAAAAACCCGTTGCGCCCCAAAGACCTAAAGCGATAACGCCGGCAAATAAAAGACCTTTTCCGCTCGGTTGTGCGTGAGGCATATTGCCACCACCCATTTTCTTAAACCGTTCCATCGTTTCTCGGAATTCATCTTTATTAAAAGAGGCATTTTGATCTCGACGACCGTAGTCAGAACGATTCTCGTCTTGAGCATCGGACGTATTGTTGTCGTTGCGTTGGCCGCCTTGAGGCCCTTGACCGAGCATATTGCCTAAAGCTCGATTAAAGTCGTCCCAAAGGCGTTCTAAATCATCCCCGTCGTTACGACGACCAGAGGATTCGGGACGCTTGGGTTGCGAGTCCTGTTTATTTTCTTCGTTTTGGGGTTCTTTCACTTCACGGTCATCGGAAGTTTCCTTCTTCGGATCTTCGTCAGACTTTCCACGGCCCCATTGGGGGTCATTTAAAGACATTGATTAACTCCTATCATTCAGACGCACATTTCGTCTGATTCAAAGATTTAATTGTATAGGAAAGGGCCTCTCTCTATATAGAGATATAGCACTTCATTTGCCAGAAATCTTTGTCTATTTGTCACAATCTTCTTCATGGGTTACTAGAAATCCAAGGCGAGCAGAATCAAATTGGTCAAATTTTTTAGATGCGCTCAATCACGCCTTTGTACATCTTTCGTCTAAAATACAAGCAAATGTCTTGATCAAATCGTAACAAAAGGGGGTGTCTTTACGTTTTTATACCTAGAACCTAAGGGTTACCCTGTAGTGATTTCCGTAAAGAATCTATTACCATTCGTTACAAGACATTTTATGTCTATTTTTATTACTCATTACAACAGAGGATTTTCCTATGTCTGATACGGTAAACACTCCGAAAGAGGAAAAGGCTGGTATTGGCGGTTACATCGCTTTGATCTTCGCCTGTGTCTTCTTCTCTGGCCTTTGTGCCGGTAACCACTGGTGGGGCATTTTTGACTTCGCCACGTTGAACGGCTCCTTCGGTAAGTTGCTCTCTGGTGCTTCCCTTGACGGTGAAGTCATCAAGACGGCTGCCACGACGTTCCGCGGTAAGGGTGGTAGCGGTGCCCTCGACGGCTTCGCCTTTGCTCTTACGTTGGTTCCGACCGTTATGTTCGCTTTGGCCATGATCACGGTCTGCGACCACTACGGTGCTTTGCGCGCTGCTCGCCAACTCTTGACCCCGATTCTCCGTCCGATGATGGGCATCCCGGGTTCCTGCTCTTTGGCTTTGATCGCTTCCTTGCAATCCACCGACGGTGGTGCTGCTTTGACGCGTCAATTGCTCGACGCCGGTGAAATCACCGAAGACGAAGCTGATGTTTTTGCTATGTTCCAATTGTCTGCTGACGCAACGATCACGAACTTCATGGGTGCCGGTGTGGTGCTCTTGAGCTTGACCGACGCTGCCGGCAATACGGTTCCGACCTCCATCGGCGTGTGCTTGGGCATCATGCTTATCATGAAGGTTGTCGGTGCAAACTTCATCCGCTTCTTGAAAGTCTTCCGTGGCAAGAAGAACGCAGCTTAATCACTGGAGGTCTCAGATATGTCTAATGCAAAAACTAAGCCGATGGTCACTGACATCTTCGTGAAGGGCGCTCTTCAAGGTTGGGACATCGCTACGCACTCTACCATTCCGAACGTTTTGATGGCTTTCGTTATCATTCGTGCCTTGAACGTTGCCGGTTTGATCCCCATTTTGGGTGACATCTTTAAGCCGTTGATGGGCTTGTTCGGTCTTCCCGGTGAAGCCGCTGCCGTTTTGATTGCTGGTTGGATGTCCATGGGTGGCGGCGTCGGCGTTGCCGTCGCTTTGTTCGACCAAGGTTCTTTGACCTTGTCTGACTGCGCCATCCTCGCTCCTGCCATCTACTTGATGGGTTCTCAATTGCAATACATGGGTCGCGCCTTGGGTGTGATCGGTACGCGTGGTAGCATGATTCCGGTGTTGATGGGTACGTCCATCCTCAACGCTTTCGTCGCCATGATCATCATGAACATCATTGTCTAATTGACTGATACATGATTGATTGCTAGAGAATAGCGATTCTAAAGGGTGAACATTTCGATGTTCGCCCTTTTTCTTTACTTAAAACTTGATTAAAATCAGTCGAATTTTCCAATGTTTAGCATTGTTTTCAGATAAAATTCTGTTAGGGCTTTTTTTAGCCTTTATCCATTTATTTATAGGGAGAAACCAATGGTTCAAGAATTTCTTAAAGATCTTGAAGAAGTCGTTAATGTTGACTGCGGTACCGCCACGATTGAAGGCGTGAAGCAAGTTGCCGAAACGTTTGTTCGTCACTATGAGTCCATCGGCTTTAAGGCTGAACTCGTCGATTTAGGCTCTTCTGTCGGCCCCGGCGTTTTTGCTACGAATAAGCCTGAAGCTACCCGCTTTGACGTGATGCTCAACGGTCACTTGGACACGGTTTTCCCGGCCGGTACGGTTGCTCAACGTCCGATGTCCATCAAGGGTGACCGCGCTTACGGTCCCGGTGTTTTGGACTGCAAGGCCGGTTGTATGACCATCGTTCACGCTTTGAAGCGTTTGCCCAAGGAAAAGCTCGACAAGCTCGCCATCTTGATCGCTCACAACCCGTACGAAGAAACGGGTTCTGTTGCCAGCCATCACTGGCTCCAAGAATGTGCCTCTAAGTCTGATCGCGCTTTGATCTTTGAACCGGCTCGTGAAGGCGGTGAACTCGTTTGCGCTCGTAAGGGCTCTTCCACGTACAAGGTTACGTTCCACGGTGTCTCTGCTCACGCCGGTAACAACCCGGAACGTGGTTGCGACGCTAACTTGGCTTTGGCTAAGTTCATGATCGCTGTTAAGGAATTGGCCGATATGGAACGTGGTATCACGTTGAACTTCGGTTACATCAACGGCGGTACGGTTGCTAACGTTGTTTCTGATCATGCTGAAACGGCTCTTGACCTCCGTGTCTGGAACGATGATGACTACAAGGTTATCAACGCCAAGATCATCGAATTGGCCAAGCAAGAATGGGTTGCTGGTGTGACGGCTGAAATCGCTGAAACGAACCACCACGATGCAATGCCCTTGAGCGAAGCCACGAAGGCTATGGCTGGCTTGATCGAAGAAGCTGCCAAGCAAGAAGGCTACGACATCGCTTGGGTGAAGGCCGGTGGTGCTTCTGACGGTAACACGACGGCCGGTATGGGCGTTCCGACCCTTGACGGTCTCGGCCCTGTCGGCGGTGGCATGCATTGCGATAAGGAATACATGGAAATCAATTCCGTTGAAAAACACATCAAGTTGGCTGAACGCTTCTTGACGTTGTTGGCTGATGCCAAGTAATCCTTAGCCTAACGGGCGACAAAATGGGGAGAGTTTGAAGCTCTCCCCGTTTTTTTTGGTCTCAATCAATTCAATGCAGACTCTTCGTCCTAGCGCTTAATCCAAGGACAAAAAGCTTTTTCCAAAACGCCTACACTGGCGTAAACCGCCAAACCCAAAACACTCATTCCAAGAATAGCGACAAACATGGCCAAAGTATCGCCCATACCCCAGGCATCCATAATCAAAAAGCCCAAACCCGTTGTCGTCGCAAAACTTTCGGCTAGGAATAAAACTGCAATGGCCGTACCCGTTGCCACTTTCAATGCGGTAAAAAGTTCGGGCAATGCTGCCGGAATATAAACATATCGCACCGCTTGCCATTTTGTTCCTCCCATAGAGAAAAAGGCTTTCTCGTAGGATGGATCGATACTCAATGCGCTCGCTCTCATAATCACCAATAACTGATACCCTGCCGTTAACGCAATAAGGCAAATGCGAGAGGACTCGCCCAATCCCAAAAGCATAAAGAAAACCGGCAAGAACACGATCTTCGGGATGGGGTAGGTAATAAAAAGCAAGGGGGTACCCAGCCAATCAGAGCGTTTGCTATGGCCCAATAAGAGACCCAACGGGAAAGCGATAAGAACGCTCACCATAAGCCCCATTAAAAGACGATAAAGGCTGACAAAGATATGATCCCAAAAAGTTGCCGTCATCAAAGCCTTAATAAAGGCAACCGTTGTCGTAACTGGATTGGGCAATAGGGCCTCGCCGAGGCTTAAAGAGCCCAAAAGCCATAAAAGACCAATGGCCAAGAAACCTAAAACGTAACGAAGAAGAAGCGTCATAACGTCCTCCCCGATGCATTTTTCAAGTGAGCATGAATGGTGCGTACGGTGTCGTAAAAGCTTGTCGTTTCCCTGTCTGCGCAATCTTTTTCATGATCAAAGGCGGGATTTTCAAAAAAGGCCACCTTTCTAAAGGGATTTGAGGCCAGCACCAATACGTGAGAGGCCAAACACACGGCTTCAGAAATGTCGTGTGTGACCATGATGATATTGCAAGGATGGTGCTTGCGAACTTCGACTAAAAAGTCCTGTAAATGCTCACGCAAAAGAGCATCCAAGGCAGAAAAAGGTTCGTCTAAGAAAAGTACTTCCGGTTGCGCTAAAAGTGCACGACCAATGGCCAGGCGTTGACGCTGACCGCCCGAGAGCTCTGTCGGGTATCGACC
>CABSHY010000117.1 GCA_902477615.1 uncultured Sutterella sp. | reverse complement strand
GTCCGTCTTAAAGGCCTTGGCGTAAGCTTCGGCGCTATCGGCACCCACGGCGATACCGCAGGGGTTGGCGTGCTTGATGATCACGCAAGCCGGTTCTTCAAATTGGCGCACGGCTTCCCAAGCAGCATCGCTATCGGCGATGTTGTTGTAAGACAAAGCCTTACCATGCAATTGTTTGTAGCTCGCCAACAAGCCCTTACCCACATTGGCTTCACGGTAGAAAGCAGCTTTTTGGTGCGGATTTTCACCGTAGCGCATATCTTGCACCTTCACCCATTGGCGAGAGAAGCTTTCCGGGAAATCCTTCTTAGCATTGTCGTCATCCAAGCTCGTTAAGTAGTTGGAGATCATGCCGTCGTAGCGAGCCGTGTGGCAGAAGACCTTCTTAGCCAATTCCAAGCGGGTCTTGGCGCTCACTTCACCGTTGGCCTTCAATTCTTCGACCACGCGGGCATAGTCAGCGGGATCGACCACCACAGCAACGCTTTCGTGGTTCTTGGCTGCCGCACGAATCATCGTCGGGCCGCCGATATCGATGTTTTCGATCGCATCTTCAAACGTGCAATCGGCCTTAGCGATCGTAGCTTCAAACGGATAGAGGTTCACAACAACGATATCGATCGGGTCGATGTTGTGTTCTTCCAAAGCCTTCATGTGTTCCGGATCCGGACGACGGGCGAGGAGACCGGCGTGGATCTTCGGGTTTAACGTCTTAACACGACCGTCGAGCATTTCCGGGAAACCCGTGTAGTCGGCCACTTCTTGCACTTCGATGCCGGCTTGAGCAATCAACTTTGCCGTACCGCCCGTCGAGAGCAAGTGGTAACCCAAGGCTGCCAATTCGCGAGCGAATTCAACAACACCGGTTTTATCGGAGACACTCAACAATGCTTGTTTACGCATGGTAATAGTCCTAAAAAATTAAAAAGAAAAAAAGAAATTCTTCCCTAACCTCAGATTAACTTGTACATCTGAAGCTTCTTGTGCAAGGTATTACGGTTAATGCCCAACAATTGTGCGGCCGCGCACTTATTGTGGCCGCAGTACTTCATCACGTATTCCAACATGGGCTTTTCAACCGCGGCTATCACCATCGGATAGACTTCCATCGGTTGAGAACCTTGCAAATTTGCAAAATAGCGTTGCAAGCTACGCACCACCGCGGCCTCAATCGTATCGCCTTGAGGCACATGATTCTCCGCTTGCACCGGATGATGCAAGGGGTTGATTTGCGCTTGCTTTTGTTTGAGTTTATCGAAAACTACTTGATCGATCATAATTTTATTCCGCCTCGACTAAAAACGCTCAGACCGGCCCTAATTTAACCAGCCTTGATCGGCAAAATATTGCCGCAGAAGTGCTTTTTGCTCCCGGGACGTCTCTGCCCGACACAACACTTCACGAACACTCTCAAAGTTGTCAAAATCCTTGAGGTACCACAGTAAATGCTTGCGAAAATTTCGCACCGCCGTTAATTCATCGTAATCGGCAAAGTGCCAATCCTGATGTTTTAAAACCGTTTGCGCCTTCTCTTTCATCGTAAGAGAAACGACTTTTTGTCCTGAAAGCACCGCTTTCATCTCTTGGAAAATCCAAGGCTGCCCCATGGCAGCTCGCCCGACCATCACGGCCGCCGCCCCCGTATAGTCCAAGACTCGTTTGGCCTCTTCACCCGTCGTAATATCGCCGTTTGCGACCACGGGAATGGTAAGTTCTCTCACCACTTCGGCAATCGTGTCATATTCCACGGGGCTCATAAAACCACCGGCTCGCGTTCTGCCGTGTACCGTCACTAAACGAAAGCCGTTATCTTGAGCCATTTTCGTTATGGTAAGCGCATTTTTATGCGCTTCATCCCACCCGGTTCGGCATTTAAGCGTCACGGGAATATCTGCCGTTTGTGAGGCTCGCCCCAGTGCTTCTAAAATCGCTTGGGCTTGCGCCTCATCACGCATCAAGGCCGAACCACAGGCCACCGAGCACACTTTCTTAGCCGGACACCCCATATTGAAATCAATCACATCGGCCCCGGCTTCAGCCGCCCAATAAAAGGCTTTTTCCAATAAAAGAGGATCAGCCCCTAAAAGTTGAACGACTCGAGGACTTTCGTTTTCACCAAAAATCATCCGAGAACGGCTCTTGGCGGTTTCTCGAAGTTGTGGTTGACTGGCCACCATTTCGGCCACCGCATAATTAGCTCCAAACTCTCGACAAAGTTCTCGAAAAGCACGGTCTGTGACACCGGCCATCGGCGCCAAAAACAAGGGGCCGTCAATGCGATGTTTTCCTAAAATGATTGCCATAACGTAAAAAACAAAAAGCCCTTAAAAGGACTCAAGGGACTTTTCATTGTAAAGACTTTGCTTAAAAAATGGGCTATTTTTTAGTTAAATAACCGCCACCTATAGGGTTTTTGACTACTTATCTCTATATCTTGCGTGAGCTTGGCTTTTTTAAAGCACATGCGGTGTAGGGACTTTTCCCAATCGACAAGCGTCAGATAATTGATCTATGGCTTCAGGCGTTCCCACGTTTTGCCAAAAACCTTCAAAGACTTCCCCCGTCACCCGCTTTTGATCAATCCATTGATAGAGCCACGGGAAAAGTTTCTGATGTGTTGGGGCAATACCCTTAAAAATTCGGGGCGAATAAATCCCGATACTGGAGAAGGTATAAGCCTTAGAGGCCCGTGTAATAAAGCCACCTTCTAATCCCATATCGCCCTCAGGGTGAAAATCGGGATTGGGCACAAGCACAAGATGCGCATCAATGTCACCATTGACAAGTGCATCACGTTTAGCCGTCAAGTGCGAAAAATCGAAGTCTGAGGCAATGTCGCCAGCGACAACGATAAAGGGCTCAACCCCATCGGTTAAAAGAGGGAAAGCCTTGGCAATGCCCCCTAGCGTTTCAAGGGCATCGTCCCAAGTCTCACCTTCAATGGAGTAGGAAAGACTGGCGCCTAAGCGGCCCTTGCCTAACGTCGGTTCAAACTGAGAGGATAAATGCGCAGCGTTAATGACCAAATCCGTCACGCCGGCACGAACCAATCCGGCAATGGCCCAATCAATCAAATGATGGTCATGCGCCATCAATAAGGGTTTGGGGTGCTCATAGGTAAGCGGTCGCATCCGCTTACCCAAACCCGCTGCCAACACCAAGGCTTTCACGATGAATTCCTTTTAGAAGGTGTAGCCAAATTTGGGGACAGAATTTTCAATCTGATCCATCAAATATAAAAGCGGCTTTAATTCGTCATAGCGATTGGCCGTTTCACGCACGTAACCGATAAAGCGAGGTGTATCGGCTAAATATTTGGGCTTACCGTCACGGTAATTGATTCGAGCGAAGATACCCAAAACCTTTAAGTGACGTTGAATGCCCATCCATTCGACATCACGCCAGAAAAGACCAAAATCCGCCGGAACGGGCAAACCGGCCTTGCGGGCCTTTTCCCAATAGCGAATCGTCATATCGATCACGAAGACTTCGCCCCAGCTGATAAACGCATCACGCATGAGGCTTGCGATATCGTAGGCAATCGGACCATAGAGCGCATCTTGATAGTCCAAAATGCCGGGAACATTTTCGCTTGTTGCCATCAAATTGCGAGGCATGTAATCGCGGTGCACAAAGACTTTTTCTTGGGCAAGATTATTTTTCAAAATGCGTTCAAAACACATTTTCATGAGTGCCGTTTGACGGTCATCCAAGTTCATCTTGCGGTGGACAGAGACGTACCACTCGGGGAAAAGGTTAATTTCGCGACTTAAAACAGCGCGATCGTATTCGGGCAAAACACCGGGCTTGGAGATGAGTTGCCATTGAATCAAAGCGTCGATCGCTTTTTCGAAAAATTCACGAGCATTGTCTTCGTTAAGAACGTCCAAATACGTGTTCTTGCCCAAATCTTTTAAAAGCAAAAAGCCGTGTTGAGCATTTTCTTCATAGATGGTCGGAACGTTTAAGTTCGCTGACTCAAAAAGATGCGTCACCTTCACAAAACTTTCGATGTTTTCTTGTTCAGGGGGCGCATCCATCACGATATAGCTTTTGCCTTTGTCGCCTTGCAAGCGATAGTAGTGACGGAAACTCGCATCGGCACTGGCCACCTCTTCGGAGTCCAGCTTTAAACCGTATTGGGGGGCAATGCTCTTGAGCCATTCAGAACGAAGCGCTTGACGATCGGACATTAACATCTCCACGAGAACAAAAATCAATCGGTTTTCGCAATAAAAAAGATCGAAAACACGAGAAAAAACAAAGATTGCCTAATTATATGCCAAGCCCTCTACGCTATAATGAACGGATCATTCTCATAACGAACAAATTTTAGATTCATGCCGGCTTCTAAACCGCACTCCAATACGCTTTTGCCGCCCTTGAAATTAATTGTTGTTGCCTGTGCTATGGCGACGACGGGCTTGGCATATGCTCAAAATGCTGTCTCTCTTCGATCGGCCCCTGCGCTTGATGATTCCTCTCAAATGATTAATGAGGAATCGGCTAGTTTTGTCACCGCCGATAGCATGGAGACCACCGATGACGAAATTATTCTGCGCGGTAACGCCGAAGTGCGTCGCGCGGGCACCGTCATTCGAGGCGACCAAATCAAATACGACCAATCCACCGACGTTGTTGATGTTGAAGGCAATGCGGTTGTGATTCGTGAAGGGGCCCGATTTGCCGGCCCGAAGCGCACCTATC
>CABSHY010000116.1 GCA_902477615.1 uncultured Sutterella sp. | reverse complement strand
ATTGGGAAGCTTTTAAACCACGTGCGCAAATTATGTTGGATGACCTCAATAAATTCTTCGATGAATTGCAACGCAGTGGTCGCAAAGTGATGTTTGTCGTGGTTCCCGAACACGGAGCTGCCGTCAGAGGCGATCGTGTTCAAGCACCTCGATTGCGTGATATTCCCAGCATGCGCATAACCGAAGTGCCCGTATTGGTGAAATTCTTTGGTTTGAAAGACCTGCCCAAAGATCAAATCCATGTGGTAGGAACGACAAGTTATTTGGCGTTAAGTACTCTGATCGGTAAGACGTTAGAGAGCAATTACTTTAGTGCTGAAACCGGTGCCGTGACACTTGAAGAACTCATCAAGGATTTGCCAGAAACCAATCCCGTGAGTGAAAACGCACAATCGGTCGTATTGACTTATAAGGAGCGAGACTACATTCGTCAAAAAGATGAAAATTGGGTGGTCTATCCGAAGTAAGGACAAAGAGGAGGAGTCGCAGGGAAGTTTTCTTGCGACTTTTTCCTTTGCTAGTGCGAAATGCCAAAGACATTTGTTCCTGAGTAGCTGATAATTAAGAAAAGCCAATCTGTCAGGAAATGAGTAATGCTAGAAACGCCACTTTACCGTTATTGTCCGATGTGTGGTCAGGAGCTCGTAACGAAACGTCCTCAAGCAGACAATCGCTTGCGTCAGATGTGCGAGCACTGCGGTTTTATTCGTTATGTCAATCCCTTGCCCATTGTGGGAACGGTGCCGATTTTGGATGGGAAAGTGTTGTTGTGCCGTCGGGCCATTGAGCCGAGAAAAGGCTTTTGGACGTTGCCTGCGGGTTTTATGGAAGGTTATGAAACGCTAAAAGAAGGGGCAGCCCGCGAAACATTGGAAGAAACGGGTGAAGAAGTTAGAGTAGGTGATCTATTGACCATCATTGATGTGCCCGATGCCAATCAAGTGCATTTTTTCTTTAGAGCAGAACTTCAAGACATCAATGGGGTGCCGGGCGAAGAAACGCTAGAGCAACGACTTTTTTCTGAAGAAGAAATTCCTTGGGACATGTTGAGTTTTACGACTGTCAAGACGACGCTACGTCATTATTTTGAAGATTTTCACTCAGGAAAATTTGAACTTCATACGTATAAACTCTCAAAGTAATTAAGGCTTTGATAAAATACTCAAGTTAAGGTCAACTCTGACCCATTTACTGATTAAAGAAAAAAGAGACGAAAAATCATGTCTATGCTCTACTCTATCGCTCGCCGTTGCTTATTCGCAATGGATCCTGAAACGGCTCACCATGTCATCATGGCTAACCTTGATTGGGCCGTGAATCTTGGCGTCACAAAACTCGTCACCCGCGATCCGGTGGAAGATCCCATTGAAGTGATGGGTTTGCGTTTCCCCAACGTGGTGGGCTTGGCAGCCGGTATGGACAAGAACGGCGAACGCGTCAGCGCTTTCGGTGGTTTGGGTTTCGGTCACGTTGAAATCGGTACGATTACGCCTAAGGCTCAACCGGGTAATCCGAAGCCGCGTCTTTTCCGTGTGATTCCTGCCGAAGGTGTGATTAATCGCATGGGCTTTAATAACCACGGTGTGGATGAAGTGTTGGGCGTTCACTTAAAGAGCGCCGCCGCTTTCCGCAATCGTGGCGGTATCCTCGGTATCAACATCGGTAAGAATGCCGTGACGCCGATTGAAAACGCTGTTGACGACTATTTGATCAGCATGCGTAAGGTTTATAACCACACGGACTACATCGCTATCAATATTTCTTCTCCGAACACGAAAAATTTGCGTAGCTTGCAAGCCGATGAAGAGCTGGAAAAACTTTTGAAGGCCATCACCGATGAACGTAAGCGTTTGATCGATGAAAACGACGGCAAGCGTGTGCCGATCGCATTGAAGGTTGCCCCGGATTTGGAAAACGATGACATTCTTCGTATTTCTGACCAATTGGTCAATTACGGTATTGATGGCATCATCGCTACGAACACAACGATTGCTCGTGACTCTATCCAAGGTTTGCCCAATTGCAACGAAACGGGTGGCTTGTCCGGTAAGCCCTTGCGTGAACGCTCTACCGAAGTGGTGGATTTGTTGTATCGTCACTTGCAAGAGACGATGCCGATCATTGCAAGCGGTGGCGTGATGACGGGTGCCGATGCGGTTGAAAAGATGCAAGCCGGTGCTAAGTTGGTTCAATTGTTCACGGGCTTTATCTACTACGGTCCGGTTTTGGTGCCCGATTGTGTGGACGCTGTTGCTCAATGGCGTAAAACGCAAACGGGTTCAGTGAAGTCTTTGCGCCCGTAATCGCAAATACTTCGACTAGGTCAAGAGGCGCTCCTTCGTGGGCGCCTTTTGTATATATTGCGAAGTCGTAACAACTTTTTCTCTCTAACTTCCCCTAATTGCACTACACTGAAACTATATGTAGAACATTGCGGGGGATGACTATGCGTAAACTCATTATCGGTGTGACATCGGTTGCCGTTGTTGCCGTGGGTGGCATCTGGGCGGCGGCAGTGTACTTTTTAGACAGTACAACGATTGCTCAGCAATTAAAGGTGGAGGCGGCCAAACGTCTTAATCGTGAGTTGGTGTTTAATGGTCAACTCCAAACCAAGTTTTTCCCGAAGGTGCAGATTGTGTTGCCTCCCACAACGCTGTCTTACGAAGGAAAGACCGAACCTCAATTTACGCTCACGGGTGCGAGCATTGGTGTTGCACTTCTTCCCTTGATTAAGGGTGATATTCAATTTGATGCGGTCAGCATTGAAGGTTTAAAGGGCGTTGTGAACGCCAAACGCTTTACGCAAAAAGTTGATCAAAAGAAGTCCCAACCTGAAGAGCCTAAAGAAGCTGCGCCTGAAGATGGTTCTTCATTTGTGAAGAATTTGAAAGTGGCAAGCGTCTCGATTTGTGACTGCGCTTTGACTGTTTATGGCCTTCAAGATCAAAAAGTATATTCCGTTAGTCAATTGAATCTTGAAACGGGAGAGATCGGTTTAGAGGGAACGACGCCCGTGAAGTTCAGCACGAACTTTGCTGAAAAAACGCAAGGTTTGACCGGCAACATGACGCTTCAAACAACGGCCAAATATAACCTCAATACGTTGGATGTCACGTTAAGTGATATGAAGACCAATGTGCGTTTTAACCAAGATAAGACGGAAAACGAAATTGGTTTACAAGCCACGAAAGTGGCGTACTTAAAGCGTGACGTTGCTATCGATAAGTTAAGCCTCTTAGCGAATATGGGCAATGCCATGAATGTGGTCGTCTCGGCTGATCAATTTAAGACCGAGAATATGAACACATGGCAAATGGCCAAGGTTAATGCACAGGTCAAGCAAGGTGATGCACTTGCGGCAAATATCACCGGGAACTTTACGGGTTCTGTGAAGGCGATGAGTGCGGCGAGCAACGATATTGCCGGTACGATTGATACGGCGATCAATGGCATTAAAACGCAAATTCCGTTGGCCGGTAAATTAAGCGCTTCTGTCTCTGAAGAAAAAGCTTCTGTGGCTTTGCATGGGAAGTTTGACGGTAAAACTTGGACCGCTAATGCCAATGTCAAGGGCTTTAAGAAACCCAATATCACGGGCAATGTCGATCTTGTGTCACTGACGGTGGATAAGTGGTTACCGAAGGAAACGACGAAGACAGCTCGTGTGGACTTTTTGCCCATTTCTGAAGCTTTAGCCGATTCCGTTGAGCGCTTAACCGCTCTTGATATGGCCAATGCCAATATCGGTATCAAAGTGGGCGAAGTGCGCTATAAGCAACTTCCGGTGACGGGAGTTGCCACAACGGTTCGTTTACAAGACAGCGTTTTAAGCCTTAACAATATGAAGGCGTCGTTGTGTGACGGTACGATTAACGCCAATATGGTGTTAGATGCCGGTCAAAACTGGTCGCTCACACAAAGTGCCAACCGTATTAATGTGCAACGCTTGTTAAAGGGTTTGGAATTGCCGGATCAATTAACAGGTACGGTGCAAATGAATACGAAGTTAAGCGGTACGGGTTTGGATGAAACAGCCATTAAGAAGACCGCCAACGGTACGCTTAATGTCAAAGTCAATAACGCTGTGCTCAAGGGCATCTCTTTGGAAAAGGTGGCGAAGGCCGTGCGTGATAAGAAGGTCTCGGGTCTTATCATGACGCCTGAAGATCAAACGCAGTTTAGTGCAATGAACGCCACAGTAGTCGTCAACAATGGGAGATTGTCGGTTAAGAATTTGACGGGTCAAAGCGCCATTGCTGCAGTGAACGGTGCAGTTGATATTGGGTTATTGGATAACTCGATGATCGGTAAAGTCTCAGCAGTGTTAGCCACAAGTGTTGATGGGCGTCGCGTGACGGTACCGATTGCGATTGGCGGGACGGTGGCAGCACCGGCTTATGGTATTGACCTTGCTTCTACTATTAAGGACAACTTAACGGCCGAAGTAAAAGAAAAGGGTCGCGCAAAACTCGAAGAGGGGATCGGGAAGTTATTGAATCGCCTCAATCGTTAATCAACCTTTATTAAACCCAAAAGCGGAATTCGAAAGAGTTCCGCTTTTTGATGTTTAAGGGGGAGAATTGAACAGTAAAAAGCAAATGTAAATATTTTTTCTTTTAAATTCAATGATGAAGAGAATAATCAAGAGAATTTTTAGAAAAAGCATTTGACAGAGCGGAAATTCTTCTTAAAATACGCATTCCTGTCTTCACGAAGACGCCTGAAATCAGGCT
>CABSHY010000115.1 GCA_902477615.1 uncultured Sutterella sp. | reverse complement strand
CCATGTCAGCGTGCGCTTGCGGTAAAGAGCGACGAGCAAGGTCGGATAAGAAATCAACGACTTCTTTAGGCGAATGAGCCATTTTGGTCGCAAGCGAGACTTCACCGTAGTTTTGATAACCCAAAAGACGACTTTCTTCACTGCGCAATTGAAGAATCTTCGTCATCACGTCGTTATTATTAAATTTGCCATCAAAGTCGAGTTCTGAGGCGCGCGTGACATAAGCGTGATAAAGCGTTTCTCGAAGTTGACGATTTTGGGCGTATTGCAGAACGGCCAAGTAATGCGGTACTTGAAGGGTGATTTTGTAGCCTTCACGGTTTTCGCTTTGTGCTGTTTCTTTAAAAGAAGCAATATCGTCTTCAGGAATGCCTTCCAAGTCTTTTTTGTCTTCGACTAATAAGCCGTAGGCATTGGTGGCGTCTAACAGATTTTCTGAGAACTTTTGGCTTGTTTGTGCCAAGGTTTCTTTAACGGTTTTGAGTTCCGCCTTTTCTTTTTCAGGTAAAAAGGCACCCGCTAACTTAAAGTCAATCAATTCTTCATTGATGATGCGTTGGCGCGTGGGTGTGAGGTTGGCAAAGTTGGGAGAAGCTTTAATCGCTTTGTATTTTTCTGACAACGCGCTTTGCGACAGACCAATCCAAAATTGCGTAACAACGGGTAAGGTTTCGTTATAAGCTTCGCGAAGCTCAGGCGTATCCACAACACTCATTAAGTGAGCAACAACGCCCCAGGCGCGAGACAGGGCCAAGGTCTTTTCTTCTAAGGGTTCGATCACGTCTTCCCACGTGGCGGGTGTCTCAGAAAGCGTGACTTTATCAAGTGCGGCTTGAGCTTCTGCAATGAGTGTTTTCATGCCGGGCATCACGTGCTCGGGGCGAACAGAAGCAAAATCCACAAGATCGGTAATATTTAATAACGGATTGGTCATAACAATTTCCTCAAATAATCCCTCAATGATAATCAAAGACCGCTAAAATTAAAGCTTTAAAACGTTAAATTCTATTATCGAATTCAGGCTTTTCAATGCAACCTCAGTTTGTTCACCTCAGAATGCACTCGGAGTTCTCCGTCACGGACAGTACCGTGCGATTGGACTCTGCCATTAAAGCCGTTAAGGAGCAAGGCGTGGGCGCCTTGGGCTTAACGGACTTCAATAATATTTTCGGCGGTTTGATTTTCTATACGCACGCTCGTAAAGCGGGCTTAAAACCGATTCTGGGTTGTGATCTTGTCATTGAAAACGAAGCCGATCGTGATAAACCGTTTCGTTTAGCAGTTTTGTGTCAAAACAAAACGGGGTATTTAACGCTTTGTGAACTTTTATCTCGCGCTTGGTTAAAAAACCAATACATGGGTCGGGGTGAAACGAAACTTCAATGGTTGCTTGAAAGTAATGAGGGTTTAATCATTACTTCGGGTGGGCCCGAAGGTCAGTTGGCATCTTTACTGTTATCTGAAAAGCAAGATGAGGCCTATGAATTAGCGCAGCAGATGAAGGCCGCTTGGGGCGATCGTTTTTATTTGGAACTTCAACGTGCGGGACGCCCTCATGATGAAGCAACGGTTCGCCACTTTGTGACGATGGCGGAAAAGTTTGATATTCCGGTTATCGCTACGCACCCCGTACAGTTTTTAAAGCCAGAAGACTTTAATGCCCATGAAATTCGTGTGTGCATTGCGCGCGGTGAAGTGTTGGCCGATAAAAACCGCACGAAAGACTACACGAAAGATCAGTACTTAAAGAGCCCTGAAGAGATGATTGATCTCTTCGCGGATATTCCTGCTGCGATTGCTAATACCGTGGAAGTCGCCAAGCGCTGTAACTTAGAAAATGTTTTAAGTAAACCGCAACTGCCACTTTTCCCGACACCTGATGGGATGTCCTTGGATGACTACATTGATCAGCTCTCGCACGAAGGGTTAGAGGCGCGTTTAGCGTTTTTGTACCCCGATGAAGCCGAGCGTGATAAAGAGCGTCCACGCTATTTAGAGCGTTTGCACTTTGAATTGGACATCATCAAGCGCATGGGCTTCCCCGGTTACTTCTTGATCGTGCAAGACTTTATTAACTGGTCCAAGCAAAACGGTGTGGCTGTGGGGCCGGGCCGTGGTTCCGGTGCTGGGAGCTTGGTGGCTTATTCCCTTCGTATTACGGACATGGATCCGTTGAAGTACGACTTACTTTTCGAACGTTTCTTAAATCCGGAACGTGTTTCCATGCCTGACTTTGATATTGACTTCTGTCAGTACAACCGTCAACGCACAATTAACTATGTGAAAGAGCGCTATGGCGATGATGCCGTAAGTCAAATTGCCACTTTTGGTACGATGGGTGCCAAGGGTGTTGTGCGTGACGTGGGTCGTGTTTTGGGCATGGGCTATGGTTTGTGCGATCAAGTCTCTCGTTTAATTCCTGCCATTCCCGGTAAAAACGTTTCGTTAGCCGACGCCGTTGAAACGGTACCGGACTTAAAGGAACTCATTGAACGCGATGAAAGCGTGAAGATGCTCGTGAATCAAGCGCTTCCCCTAGAAGGTTTGGTGAGAAACTTAGGCATGCACGCAGGTGGCGTTTTGATTGCTCCTGGGAAGTTAACAGACTTCTGCCCATTGTATTCAGCCGATGAAAATCCCGATAACGTCATCAGTCAGTTTGATAAAAAAGACGTTGAAAACGTCGGCTTGGTGAAGTTCGACTTTTTGGGGTTGACGACTTTAACGATTTTGGAATTTGCCATGCGCTTTATCCGCATGTTGGATCCGAAAAATACGTTGAAGCTTGAAGAAATCCCGATTGACGATAAACCGACGTACGAGCTTTTCCAAAAGGGTAATACCGCTGCTGTTTTCCAATTTGAATCCGACGGCATGCGTACGCTATTGAAAAACGCGCGTCCTGACCGTTTGGAAGACTTGATTGCTTTGAACGCTCTGTACCGTCCGGGTCCGATGGACTTGATTCCGGAATACATTGCCTGTAAGCACGGTGAAAAGGAAGTGCATTACCCGGATCCGCGTTTGGAACCGGTGCTCTCTGAAACCTACGGCATCATGGTGTACCAAGAACAGGTGATGCGTGTGGCGCAGATCATTGGGGGCTATTCGCTTGGTGGCGCAGACCTTTTGCGTCGTGCTATGGGTAAAAAGCAAGTCGATGAGATGAAACGTCAACGTGCCATTTTTGTCAAAGGTGCCGTTGAACGGGGGATGGAAGAAGATAAGGCCGGAGACCTCTTTGACTTGATGGAAAAGTTTGCGGGTTACGGTTTTAATAAGTCTCACGCCTGTGCTTACGCATATGTCGCTTATCAAACGGCTTACTTGAAGTGTCACTATCCTGCACCTTTCTATGCAGCGAATATGTGCTTGGTGATGGATTCGGGTGAAAAGTTAAAGCATTTGATTGAAGACTGTTTTGCGAACAACATTTCTGTTTTGTCACCTGACATTAATAAGAGTGAATGGGAATTTGTGCCGACCGCTTTTGATGAAATCCGTTATGGCCTTGGGGGCATTAAGGGTGTGCCAAAAGACACGGCTGAAGCGATTGTTAAAGAACGTAAAGCCAATGGCCCCTTTAAAGACCTCTATGACTTTGTTAAGCGCGTAGATCGCTCTTTCTTCTCAAAGCGTACGTTGCACAGTTTCATTTGCGCGGGCGTCTTTGATTCGATTGAACCCAATCGTGCAAAGTTGGCTGCCAACGTTGATAACGCTTTGGCGTTGGGTGAAAGCGAATCGTCTAACGAAGGTCAATCGAGTTTATTTGGGGACGTGATTGAAGACGTTTTGCCTGATTACATTGAGGCCCAGCCTTGGAGTCCTTTTAAGGTCCTAAAAGGCGAACGCGATGTGATGGGGTGTGTTTTCCGTGGTCACTTCTATGGGGCTTTTGAAGAAGAGGCCTCGAAAGAAAAACCGACACCGCTGGTTAATTTGCGTCCTCAACAACGAGACGTGAAGCGCAGAGGCCCAAGTGTGTTAGCCGCAGGCGTTGCTTCTAATATTAAGTCAACCTTTAATAAAGAAGGGCGATTGATGGGAAGTTTTTGGCTCGATGACGGGACAAAGACGATTTCTGTGAATTGCTTTGGGGACGATTGGAAGATCTTCCGCAATTACGTGAAAACGGATGAGTTGGTGTACGTGAAGGGGCAAGTCAGAGATGATAAATTCTCACCATCAGGTGTCTCGATTACGGCGCGTTTAATCACGGCACCGGCAAATCTAAATGCGAAGTCGCACGTGACGGTTGCTATTGACGTTGAGGATATGAATTTTGACTTTGAAGTCTTAAAGACGTTTTTAGGAGAGTTTGCTGCAACGTCGTCCGATTGCGCTTGTCGCGTAGCCATTCGCGTGAAAAAGGGTGATCAGATGGGGTCTTTTTTGTTACCGCATGAAATGGACGTTGAGGTGAACCAAGCGTTTATGGATGCTGCTCGGGAAATTGAAGGGATTTCTGTGAGTTTGGTGGAAAAGAAGAGGTGATAAAAACTAATTAGAAAGTGCATTTCTTTGAAGTGATTTTATATTTGTTAATCTGTTATAGTTGGTAACAATAGTTACAAAAGGACACTGATATGCAATATGGAATTCTTCATTACGACTATCAAAATTTTGGTAGTTATGCGCCAAAAGAAGTTAATTTAGGGGACTATATTCAATCGTTGGCGGCCAAACAGTTTTTACCAAGAGTTGATAAAACGATTGACAGAGTTAATCTGATTTGGG